>CAZJXZ010000061.1:0-13542 GCA_964549955.1 uncultured Eubacteriales bacterium | reverse complement strand
CGGTCAATGACCTTGTCGTCTCAGGGGCTGAGCCGAAGTATCTATCCCTTTCCTTCATCCTGGAAGAAGGATTGGAATGGGCAGACCTGGAAAAAATTTTAAAATCCATCAAAAGAGCGGCTAAAAAAGCTGCGGTTAAGATTGTCACAGGAGATATCAAGGTCGTCAGGCGCGGGCAAGGGGATAAAATCTACATCAATACCTCAGGAGTGGGAAAAGTTTGGGCAAGGCCATCGATTCAGAAGATCAAGCCCGGGGATAAAGTTATTCTTACAGGCCCACCTGGAGAGCACAGCCTGGCTGTGATGCTCGCCAGAGGAGATTTTGGGCTGGAGTCTACAGTCAAAAGCGACTGCGCTCCTTTAAACTTTCTTCTTCCTCTTTGGAAAAAAGGTGTGCTGTGGATGAGGGATGTGACACGCGGCGGCCTAGCCACAGTTCTATGTGAGCTTGCGGAAAGGATTCCCTACTCGTTGCTGGTAAAAGAGGAAAAGATTCCTGTTACACGGAGTGTCAAAGGAGCGACAGAGCTTCTAGGCATAGACCCTCTCTATCTTGCCTGCGAGGGGAAGGCTGTTCTTGTAGCTCCTCGGAATAGAGCCGACGCAATTCTCAAAGAAATAAGAAAGAATCCCTTGGGAAAAAGGGCAGAGATTATAGGAAATGTCGAGGACAGAATCGGAAAAAGAGCGCAGGTTCTTCTGAGAACAATGAGCGGAGGGTTGAGGCTCCTCGAGCCTCTGACCTCAGAACTTCTGCCCCGGATTTGTTGAATGGACAACGCCTATCTCAGCTTCGTTGCGGATAGACCCACTCAGCCGCCCATCGCTCCGCAGGAAATCTTGATGGCCGCTCAGGCCAGCAGTGAATATTTTTCATGACCTTGACATCTTTTTTTGTTATGGCATATATTTGCTCGCGATGGCTGGATGGGAGAAGAGGAGCGAAAATGCGGCCTCGACCAGCGCCCGCGAAAACCAATTTATTATAATTTTTCTATAATATTACAGGAGGTTGAGCATGCGTCATCATCGTCTCATCCCTGCCACTGTTCTCGTTCTCCTGTTCCCGGTCCTGGCCGGAGATGTTTTGGCCGCCCACCAGATCGCTGCTGGTAGCGTCACGACGGAAGTCTTCCGATGGGAATCTAACCTCTCTATTGGCGCGGTCTTTAATAAAAATACAAATATCGGCATCGTGAAATCCTTATGGTGGTATCCGCTGCCGAAAATCATTGCCCTGGGGGTGAGCCTTGATTACATCAGCGCCATCATGCCCTTGTCTCTCAACATCTCCATCAACCTTCCCCTGCGGTACATTGTCCCCTTCGTTTGTGCCGGGGCCGGAGCCGCCTTCTCGCGCGGCGGGATAACCAGTTTCGGGGGTGGGCTCAAGTTCCGCATCTGGAAAAATGTCGGGCTGATCGCCGAATACCGAAAATATTCTCACAAGCCGGATCCCTTTCGCGACCCTCCGGGCACGCAGAGAGTCCGGCCCGATTACATCGGCGCCGGCATTGCCTATATTTACTGACGCCCAGACCAAATCTGCGAGAATTTTCCTCAAGTGCTGGCATCCCTGTCACTCCTTCTTTACAGATGAGCAGGGAAGGCTTTATATCATGACTTATAAGGACGGGGAAAATCCTGGCGAGAAGATATTTGATATCTTCAACCCTGATGGAGTTTTAATGCCCGGAAGAGCTTGCATATTTACTGGCACCCAGGTGGAGCGCTTTATGGAAAAGTCAAGACGAATCACCTTTATTGCCTCAGAGAGAAGGAGAACGGATTTAAAGAGTTGGTGGTTTATAAGATGAAGTGGGAATGAAGAAAAAAGAAATTCTTTTTGTTGTGACAGGGCCAGCTTCAAACTTTCTTGAGGGAGAACAGGAGAAAGTCGATACCGATGAGTTCGCTCTGTCCGGAGCAAAGATCAGCCTCAGGCACGAGGGAAAAGACATCCTTATTGAATTAAAATAATAACCTCTCCCATTTACTTCCGGCCAGTCGGGTAGTATTCAAAGCCAAGGCTCTTCAGCTGAGAAGGCTTAAAAATATTCCTTCCGTCAACGATGATCGGATTGGCCATCAGCTTTTTTACCTTTTTCAAGTCAAGCTTCTTGAATTCTTCCCATTCGGTGATAATGAGAAGAGCATTGGCTCCTTTTAGTGCTTCATAGGAAGATTTAACATAAGAAACCTGCCGAGCCTTCTCAGGAAAAATCTTTCTCATATTCTCCATGGCTTTCGGGTCGTAGAGTCGAAGCTCTGCCCCTTCTTCGAGAAGCTTTCTTATAACTTTGATGCTTGGCGCTTCTCTTATGTCGTCTGTCTCAGGCTTAAACGAAAGCCCTAGAACAGCAATCTTCTTGTCTTTGAGTATCCACAGAGCATTTTTTATCTTTTCCAGAAAAAGCTCGCTCCTGCGAGAATTGATTCTCTCGGCTTCTTTAAGCAAACTCACATCAACACCCAGGTCCTCCCCAATCCTGGCCAGGGCCTTTATGTCTTTGGGAAAACAAGAGCCGCCGTAGCCGACTCCTGCTCTTAAAAAATAGCTCCCTATCCTGGGGTCGAGCCCCATTCCTTTGGCCACAAGCTCGATGTCAGCCTCGGTCTTTTCACAGAGGTCAGAGATGAGATTGATGTAAGAAATCTTTAAAGCCAGAAAAGAATTGGAAGCATGCTTGATGAGTTCAGCTGTATCGATGTTCGTCACCAGGATCTTATCCTTGAATTTGCGGTAAACGTTGACCAGGATGTCCCTGGCTTTCTCCGCCTCGACTCCGATAACAATTCTGTCCGGGTTGAGAAAATCAGAGACAGCCGAGCCCTCCCGCAAGAATTCAGGGTTGGAGGCGACATCAAAATCCATCTCCCTCTTCTTGTGCAGGGAAACAGTCCTTTTGATCCACATCGATGTCCTCACCGGAACTGTGCTCTTCTCAACAATGACTTTATAGCTGTTCAGATTCTCAGCAATCTTTCGCGAGACTCCTTCGACATAAGTCATATCCGCACTTCCATCCTCTCTTTGAGGGGTGTTGACACAGACGAAGAGGACATCAGAGGATTGAATGGTCTTTGCCAGGTCATGGATGAAGCTCAGGTTCCCTTTTTTCAGGTTCTTCTTCAATAAACTCTCAAGACCTGGCTCGTAGATATGGGAAATTCCCCGAGATGCCTTATCGACCTTCTCCTTGACGACGTCGGTTCCGGTGACCTTATGTCCTAAATCGGCAAGGCAAACGGCTGTGACCAAGCCCACATATCCTGTGCCTATCACTCCAATCTTCATCTTTCACCTCTCGAATCCAAGTATGAAGCCACAGATATTATTTACTCTGCTCAGAGCATTTAATATCAATCTAACTAATACGGATGCTTAAGTGTCTTAAGCTGTCATTGCGAGCGACCGAAGCGAGCGTGGCAATCTCAAGCTATTGGATAATATGGCACCGCCTTTCAAAATTGCATCCTGTGTGTATGCTGGCATCAATCAGCTCATTTCGCTCAGCGAGCGAATAGTCTCCCTCAAGCCTTGCTCGAAGGTAACCAGCGCTTCGTACTTCAACATCTTCTTTGCCTTGGAGATGTCGGCAAATGAATGCCGGACGTCTCCTGGACGAGGGTCAGTGTGAAGCGGCGTAATTTTTTTCTTCAATAATTTATTTATCTTCTCAGCCAGGGAATTGATCGTTGTCCTCTTACCGCAGGCGATATTGAAGATTTCTCCTGAAACACCCTGGGCCTTGACAGCCAGGATGTTGGCTTGGACGACATTGGCCACGTAGGTGAAATCACGCGACTGCTCTCCATCGCCAAAGATCGTTGGCCTTTCTCCTCTGAGCATTCTGCTGATGAAAATCGGAATAGCCGCTGCATACTGGGAGAAAGGGTCTTGACGGGGGCCAAAAATGTTGAAATATCTCAGGATGACAGTGGAAACACCATAAATCCTGCTGAAAACCTGACAGTACATCTCTCCAACCCGCTTGGTGACAGCATAAGGAGAGAGGGGTTTGCCTTCGTTATTTTCTTTCTTCGGGAAGTGAGGGTCATCTCCATAGACAGAGGAGGAGGAGGCAAAGATAAATTTTTTGACTTTTGCTTCTTTGGAAGCTAAAAGAAGGTTCAGTGTGCCGCGGATATTGATCTCGTTAGCCAAGAGGGGGTCTTCGATAGAGCGGGGAATTGAAGTCAGGGCTGCCTGATGAAGGACAAAGTCCATTCCTTGAGCAACACGTTGGCTGACTTCAAAATCCCTGATATCCCCCTCGATGAGCTCTATCTTATCCAAAAGGTGAGCGATGTTCTCCCTTTTTCCTGTCAAAAAATTATCCACAATCCTGACGACTTCTCCCCTTTTGACCAATTCATCTGCAAGATGAGAGCCGATAAAACCAGCTCCGCCAGCGACCAAGTATTTGCTCATCCAACTCCTGTCATCACTGTTTCACTTCCAAATATCCCAAGTCATTCAATCTCTTTATGACCTTGGCTGCACACTCTTCCAAGTTTTCCTTGTCGGTTTCAAGAACAATCTCTGGCGCCAAAGGCTCTTCATAGGGGTCGGAAACACCGGTAAACTCCTTTATCTCACTTCTGAACGCTTTCTGATACATGCCTTTAACATCCCGCTTCATGCAGACTTCGACTGGACACTTGACATAGACTTCGATGAAATTCCCGATTTCCTTTCGAGCATGAGCCCTCAGCTCTCGATAAGGAGAGATGAAAGAGGTAAGAACAGCCACTCCGTTCCTGGTCAAGAGCTTGGCTACAAAAGTCACCCTGCGGATGTTTTCATCCCTGTCTTCTTTGGAATAGCCGAGGTCTCGGCTCAAGCCCTGGCGAACAATATCGCCGTCCAATCTTTCGACTCTCAGTCCTTTTGCCCTCAGTATCTCTGCCACACGGTCTGCCACAGCAGATTTCCCTGAACAGGGCAGGCCTGTAAACCATAAGGTGAAACCCTTCTGCTCGCTCACTCCAGCCTCCTTTGCCTCCAAAGATTTCTATCGACAGCAGCTACCATCCTCTCCAAGTCAAGGCTTTTATCCTGGAGAAAACGATGAATCTTCTCCAGATTTTCTCTGGGATTGGAAAGAGTCTGATTGTAATCGATGAACAGAACCTTCATATCCTTCCTCTTCGTTATCTCTTCCTTTGCCTTTTCGTTCAATTTAATGAAGGCCTTCTTTGTTTTCTCCCTTTCCTCATCCTTGGCACCCATCATCTTCTCCATCGAATCCAGGACTTCTTCTATGTTTCTTTCGACATAAATGACAGAATAGTCGCCAGGCGGAAGAAATTGAAGGCCATAGGCGATAACTTTAAGAACCTTGCCCTCAAAGTCGAGAACGAGGTTAGGCTCGGCCTTGAGTTTATCGATGATGCTCTCCACCTCAAAATAGCCTTTTGGGTTGCTCTCATCCGGCTTTCTCCTGCCATCAGTGGCCACAGCCAGCCCCCCTGCCTCCAGAACCTGCATGATCATCGAGGTGCCAGAGCGGGGAAGGCCGGAAACGATGATGATAGGCTTCATTTTTTATTCGACGAAAGGATGCTCAAAGCTGAGGATGACTCTCGCCACCTCTGGCCGCATCAGCTCAGGCGGCGGAATCTTTCCCTGGACGAGCATTTCTCTTATCTTTGTCCCGCTGAATTCGATGTGCTCTGCCGGAGGATGAGGGCAGGTTTTTTCATTGACCACAGAATTGCACTTGCGGCAAAAACAGAATGACCTGAAGAACAAGGGAACAATGCCCAGGTCGGGAAATTCCTCAAAAATATCCTGAGCAGCATAGGGCGGATAGTAATTTCCAACACCGGCATGGTCGCGGCCGATGATGATATGCGTGCAGCCAAAATTCTTGCGGATGACAGCATGAAAGATTGCCTCCCTCGGGCCGGCATACCTCATCTCCATCTGGAGAATGGCCGCCACTGCCCTCTCTTTTAGATAATAATTCTTGATGAGCTCCTCATAGGAGGCAAGGATGACCTCGTCCTTGAAATCTCCTTTCTTCTTGCGGCCGATAACAGGGTTGACGAAGATTCCATCGGTAAAGGTCAGGGCTGTCTTCTGCACATATTCATGCCCGATATGAGGCGTATTCCTCGTCTGAAAGCCGACGATTGTCCGCCAGCCTTTCTCCTTGAAGAGGACCCTGGTCTCTTTCGGGCTGAGCTTATACCTGGAGAAAGGTGTTTCAGACTCCTGAATCAAATCGATTTTTCCGGCAAGGAGAATATCCTTCATGGCCTTGACCTTGGTCACGCCGGGATGGGCTGTGTCTTTGGTCTGGAAAACCTTCTCTGCCAACTCCTCTTTGTCGTATCGATATTTCTCCTCGAGATGAAGAAGAGCTACCGGCTGATTGTTTTCGTTGCAAAGGATAACGTCCTGGCCTATTTTTATTTTTTTTTCCTCTTCCCGGCTTGCATCGAGGACGATAGGGATTGTCCAGGGAAGGTCGTTGGAAAACCTCATCTGACTTAAGACGTTTCTGTATTCTTTCTCCCCCATGAAGCCTTCCAGCGGGCTGTAGACGCCTGTGGCTATGTTTTCGACATCGCTCACCAGCTCAAAATTCAGTTTGAGCGAGGGTAAAATCCCAAATTTCTCCAGAGCCCTTTCTCTCTCTTTTTGATTGAGAATCCTCTCCACAAGTCTTCCGCCGTGTGGTTGAATCATTCTTGACTTCTCCTCTCAAATATCGGCCAACAATCATCAATAACTAGTGCCCTTGCAATTGTTATTGTCTCCCTCCTATCGCCAGCAGGCGAAGGGGGCATGGCCATCTCATTTCCTAATCTAAATACCCTAATGCCCTTAACCTCTGCTTCACTTTTTCCTCATCCTCTTTGTTTAAGGCTTCCTGTGCCACTTCTTCCTTTGCCAGACTCTCCCTCAAGACCTTGGTGATATAACTCGAAACCGAGGAACTCTTTGAGCCTTTTATCTTTTCCTCTATTTTTTTATACAAGGAAGTGGGAATAAGGACTTTGGTCATTTCTTCCTTCATCTTTTCTCTCCTTTCTGATTTCATTCCAGATCTTCGAGTTAAAAGATTGTTTGGCTTCTCTTTTAATTAGGTTCAATATATACAACAGCCTACGCTTTTTTTCAAGGGAACAAACATCGAGACTTATACCAAGGCCGAGGGAATTCCCATGCTATCTCACCCGATGCTGGGATGTTGGTTCGAAGGGAGCACGGCGATCGACAGCAATCCTCGAAACCCTTCGGCGCACACTATCGGGAATGAGGGAAGACTGATGTGCGCCTTCGGGGGATTAGAGGCGAACTCGGATGCCGGCCTGCAAGGTAACGCCGCTGAAATCTACAGCTGCCATGCGGGCTTTCCCTCCGGGTCCGGGAGGAGGCGCGCTCTGAACCATGATCACCCTCGGTGAATCGGGCAACATTGGGACGGATTCATAATACAATTTCCCTTGCTCGGAGAAGGAAGGCAAAACCCCTCCGTACTCGCCCGGTTCCGAGGCACTCTTCCCTTCTAAACTGCGGAATCTGGCATAACGTCCCTGAGCTTCAACGAAGAGGTCGATTTTCGGCAACAGCTTATATTCGATCCCTGCACCTGCCTGGAATCCGAGCGGGAATTTCTTTTGTTCAGCCGTTGTCGATATTTTATTATAGGGATCGAAGCCGATTGGAGTTACACGACCAAGGTACCAATCTGCATGATATCTAGCCTGAAGATACCAGGAAAGCCCAGCGTTGGCCGTAATATCCAGTTTCCTGATGATAGGCAAGGCTAAGAACAAACCCAACCGTATCGGTATAGCTTTCAGTTCTGTGACTTCAGTGATTTGATAACGAAAACCTTCCAGGCTATAATGGATCTCGATCTGAGAATCCCAGAGTGCCCGGGACATCTGCGTGTAGCTGGCGCCTATGCCGATACCTAGCGTACGGGTCAGCTCGAAAATGAGGTCCCCGCCGACTTCATAACCCTGGTGTAGCGGCGTATAACCTCCTTCTATCCGACCGCCGCCCGGCGGAGCGAAGTAGATTTTTCCCCAATCAAAGAACGCCTGAGTTCCATGATTAACGTCACCGCCGGAGATGTAAGCCCATCCGCCTTGAATCTTGAGACTGACTTTGACGTTCGCTTGAGCAGGCCAGCTCAGCAGACTTAGCGCTATCGCCATCATCGCTATTCTGAGTTTCCGATTATCCATAGCTGCAGACTTCCCTGGCATATGTTACCAATTAATAACCTCGATTGAGATGACATTGGAATAGTCCGAATACCCGAGGGGATTCCACGCTCTGATCCGGTACTCATAGGTGTGTCCCGGCAAAGCGTTGAGATCCGTATATACATCGGCGTTGAAGCTGAGTGTGGCGATAACCTCCCAAGGTCCGTAGCCGGCAATCCTGCGTTCGAGGAAATTATAGAGCGCATTGACTGCCATGTTTGACCAATAGATGTCGACCAGAGGGTAGAAAGTCGGCGATTGACCATAGAGATCGGTGGGAGCTTCGGGCGCGGTATAGGGAATCGACGCACTGGCTGTGTTGCTGAAGGGAGAGATTCCAGCTCTGTTTACAGCCCTTACCCGATAGGTATAAGTTCTTTGTTTTGTCGTATCTACATTATCCTGGGGGTAAACAATGGAAGTTGGGTTGCTATCTGCGCAATTCTCATGAAGAAAAACCGTTTGATACTGATCTTTTCTCTGAATCTCGAATCCTAGTTCATTGTTCGAATTGTCATTCCAGCGAAGTTGAATGATGTTCCATGCCCTGGGATACGCGTCTAAGTTTGAAGGCGCATTCGGCGCCGTGCAGCCTCCTAGGGCGTTGAGGACATTATAAGCGTTCAGCCTGCCTTCAGATACACATTTATTGTTGAGGTCAGATACATAATCAGCCCCGTTGATTATAAAATTCTTAACCCGATTGGATGTTAGGCCGGGGCAGATTCCGAGCGCCAGAGCTGCCACGCCCGCGACATGAGGAGTGGCTGCAGATGTGGCCCCAAAAGGAAGATATGGATACTCGCCACCCTTTGTGGTCAGGATATTCCAACCTGGCGCTCCAATGTCCACCGAGATCGGTCCATAGTGAGAATAACTAAGTCTGTACTCGTTTCCATCATCAAGATACGTGGCAAGCACAGAAAGAATATTATCTAAAGTCCAATTGGAAGGATATGAACGCCCTTCACTGGGATCATCGATGTTCCATCCATTGGGCAATTCAAAAGGGGCGTTTCCTGCAGCACATACAAGCAGTTTGTTTTTTAATGATGCTCTTGAGATAGCGTATTTCAAGGATTGATATTCGTCGGTGAAATGCCAGCTAGCGTTTATTATAAAAGCTCCATTCATCGTTGCGTAATCTATGCCATTGATCACGGTTGCGATATCGCCGCCATATCCTAAGTAAGCGTTAAATATTTTCACAGGCATAATTCTGACATTCCAACAGACACCGCTTATTCCTATGCCGTTGTTCCCTACAGCCCCGATTATGCCAGAAACGGAGGTGCCATGATATAAGTTATCAGCAGAATTGTCGTCCTGGGGTTCATTGTCACTATTGATAAAATCCCAACCGTGTATATCATCGACAAATCCATTTTGGTCATTATCTGCCCCATCTGCCGGGTCGTTCGGATTGGTCCAAATATTTGCGGCTAAATCCAGATGGTCTAGGTCTATCCCGGTGTCCAGAACTGCCACAACCACCTCCGAGCTTCCCGTAGAGATATCGCACGCCTCCGGAGCATGAATGTCTTTGCGTGAAGGAGGATTGTATAAAGCCCATTGCTCGTCAAAACGATCATCATTAGGAATAGTGTCAAGATGGACTAAACCGTTTTTCTCAGCATATTCGACGTATGGGTTCATCTTTAGAAACCAAATTGCGTAATCCAAGTCGATTTCTTTGGGAATCTTAATATGGAAAAGATAGGGATCCCCAATAAAAGATCTGTGAGTCTTGGTCAACGGTTCCCAAGCGAGTGCGCTTATTTCCTGGTTTAGATATGTCTTGATTTTCCCCTGGACTGAACTGACGATGTTTTGAACAAGCCACTTATTTTGCACGATATCCCCGACTGCATATTCTTTGAACTTAACCAGAATCTCATTGGGAACATATTCTTGAGACTCATCTCCCTTTTGAAGCGTCTGTGTGGCTTTGGAATTGGAGCGAATGATAAATATGATACAGCAAACTAAAAAAGCCGAGAAAAGCACTAACCAAGATTTTTTTAATATTCCCCTCCTTGATTTTAGAGGATTAACTTAAGAAAGATGCTGCTGATAAGCGTTCTTCTCTCCCATCCAACAATCGTTGGCAAGCATAAATCATGATAAAAAAAAATGTCAAGCAAAGTTATGCCGATGTGCCGGCCAAAAAGATCTAGAATAGCCCCCATGCGACATTTTGAAAGTGGCATAACAAAGGCAAGTTGGCAAGTTGGCTTGACAAACCCTGTCCTTTGATGTTTATAATTCATAAAAATGAGTAAAAAGCTCTCCCTTCTGATCTGATATGGAAAAAATCGAACATCCCTATTTCAGGAAAAACTCTTTTTCTGGCGTTCTGGATAAGAATCTAAAAAGGCTGGAGAAAAGGCTGGGAATTTCTCTTTCAGTTCGAGGGGATTGTCTGCTGATCGACGGGCCTCAGGAAAAAGTCGAGTTTGCCAAACACTACTTCAACAAAATGAAAGACTTGGAGGAGAAGGGATACGCGCTAAAGGAAGAAGATTTTCACATCGTTCTTGACCTGCTGGATGAGGGCCGAACTCGCCTCGAAGATTTTTCCCCGGCTGAAGCTTTGAGCCTCTCGCGAAAGTCCGTAACGCCCAAGAGCCTCAATCAGCAAGAATACATCAAAGCTATCAAGTCCTACGACTTGGTCTTCGGCATCGGCCCTGCTGGGACAGGAAAAACATACCTGGCCATGGCCATGGCCCTCTCCTTTCTCCAGAGCAAAGTCGTCAACCGCATCATCCTCACCCGCCCCGCAGTCGAAGCCGGCGAAAAACTTGGCTTTCTGCCTGGAGATATGTACGAGAAGATAAATCCCTATCTTCGTCCTCTTTACGATGCTCTCTTTGATTTAGCCCGGAGAGAGCAGGCCAACCTGCTGATCGAGAGAGGCATCATCGAAATTGCTCCTCTGGCCTTCATGAGGGGAAGAACCCTCAACAGCTCTTTCATCATTCTCGATGAAGCCCAGAACACAACCAAAGAGCAGATGAAGATGATCCTGACTCGATCCGGCTTTGACTCCAAGATGGTGGTCACCGCCGATATCACTCAGATCGACCTCCCCCAGCCTGAAAAATCCGGTGTGCTGCATGCCCTGCGCATCCTCTCTTCCATACCTGGAATAGCTACCATCCATTTCAACGAAAGAGATGTGGTCAGGCATCCACTGGTTCAAAAAATCATAAAGGCCTACGAAAAAGCCGAGTCTAAATCTCGAAGAAAGCGATGAATGTTATTTCTTTTAAAAGCCTTAAATTCTTTAAGAGCCCAGGGCTGCAGACAAAAAAACAAAAAGATAGCATCCCTCCGCCTAAAAAAGAAGTGATTTTTTGGAAAAGAATCGCTCAAAGTCCGGTTGCCTTTATTTTTATCTTTGTGGTCATTGTTGCCTACATTGTTTCTTATCTGCCTTCAAAGTCTCTTCCCCTTCCAAAAGAAGGTGAAATCGCCTCCTCGGATATTGTCGCTCCTACGGATTTGACCGTTGAAGATAAAGAAACGACCGAAAAAAGAAGGCAGGAGGCTATGGAAGCCGTCCTGCCAATCTACACCCTCGATAAGAATGTTTTCCTGAACAACGAGGTCAAGATTCGGGAATTCTTCAACTCTGGACGAGAGTTGCTCAGCCAGCCCATGGCTCCCAGAAGAATAGAAGAATTTCAAAAAAACAGCAGAGAAAGATACGGGATTGATATTTCTTCCAGAGACCTGGCTTCTCTTCTGAGAGCCAAATTTGCGTCAAATATCGAAGAGGGCCTGATTAACCTCATCGGAAAAATCTCTAACCAGGGCATCATACTTTCCAAAAATCTTTTCATCCGCGGCGAACAGGAAAAAGGTTTTATTTTAAAAAAGCCGGAGGGTGAAAGGAATGTAAAAATCGAAAACATCCTGGACATGAAAGAGAGCAAGGAGAGATTGGCCGAGGAGATAGCTCAACTCGAACTCCCTCGAAATGAAAAATCCCTGCTGCTCACACTCTCTCCCCTTTTCCTCGCTCCGAATATCACCTTCAACATCATGGAAACAGAATCCCGGAAAGAGCTTGCCCGCCAGAGGATCGAAACTGTTTTCTATTACATCAAAAAGGGAAAGGTGATTGTCCGCAAAGGGGACGAAGTCAATAAAGAAGCCCTGAAGCTGATCGAAATCATTAACAGCGGCCAGCAAACCAAGCCGGGTTGGCTTATAAACTTTTCAGGCACTTTTCTCCTTTTCAGCCTTCTTTTTATTACGCTCTGGTATTATTTGAAATCAGTGCTGAAGCTCGAGCAATCCTTAAAAAATTTCATCATGATGGGCATGCTCATCGTTCTCAGCCTTCTCTTCTACAAGCTTTCAAACTTCTTTGCCGCCCTGTTGAGCGCAAACACCAGCTTCCCACCTTTGACTAATATCGAAACCTACAGGCAGGCCTTTCCTTATCAATTCGGAGCCCCCCTCTTAGCCTTTCTGACTGTGAGTCATCTGGCCTTGATCTATACCGTCATCAACAGCCTGCTAATCGGCTATCTCTTCAAGGCAAATTTTTATTTGATGGTCTATAGTTTTCTGGGAGGACTCTCGGCTATCTACGGCATAAGGTTTTACGGCAGAGGAAGAAGGACTTCCACTTTCCAGGCTGGCCTTTTCCTAATCGCGCCAGTCAACATTTTCGTAATCATCACCTTCCACATGATCAGCGAGAAAATCGGCCCCCTTGACCTCCTCTTGAGCGAAATCTTCATGGGATTTCTGGGAGGAATCATCAGCGCCTCTTTAGCCTTTCTCTTCCTTCCCATCTTTGAAAATATCTTTAACATCCCGACGCAATCGAAGCTACTCGAGCTCGCCAACTCCGACCTGCCAATTTTTAGGCAGATGGCCATGGAGGCGCCCGGCTCCTACCATCACTCGCTGCTCGTCGCTTCCCTGGCTGAGAGCGCTGCAGAAGAAATCAAGCTCGACCCGATGCTGGTCAAGGCTGGCGCCCTTTATCATGACATCGGCAAACTCAAGAGACCGGAGTACTTTCTGGAGAACCAGACTCGAGTTCCAGACCTGCACAAAGACCTCAAGCCAAGCATGAGCACCCTGGTCATCGTCAACCATGTCAAGGAAGGAGTGGAGCTTTCGAAAAAATTGAAGCTGCCGCAAAAGATAAGAGATATCATCGAGCAGCACCACGGGAATTCCCTGGTCAGGTATTTCTTCCAGAAAGCAAAGGAAAAATACGACCCGGAGATGCATAAAATAGGCGAAGAAAGCTACAGGTACGCCGGCCCCATCCCCAAGAGCA
>CAZJXZ010000060.1:0-13592 GCA_964549955.1 uncultured Eubacteriales bacterium | reverse complement strand
CGCCGGCCTGTCACGCCGGAGGTCGCGAGTTCAAGTCTCGTCGGCCCCGCCATTCCCCATATTGACTCTTATCTAACGAATTGATATTCTCCTGCCGAGTAAAGAGAATAACAAGGAGTGATGGAGAGGCCTTCTTTTAAAATTCTTTTATTAACAGAAAATTAATCTTCCATTCATGCCAAAAGATTCAATGAAATTGAAAAGAAAACTTCCTAAAGATAGAACATTTGACCAACTGAGAACTCATTATGAAATTGAAAAGTCTATCGCCGCAAAGCAGAAAGAGGCTGATCGAGAAGAGAGGAAAAAGCTTTTTCCTGTTATGTATGATGAGCTTTTCACAAAGATCTCCCATCATCCGCGGAATAAGGCAAGGAAGAGTTTTGATGAAATCCGGGCTTCTAACAAAAAAAAGCTCCAGTTAGTGAAAGAGCACCTGAATGATTCCGTTGTTTTTGTTGAATTTGGCCCTGGACGCTGTGATTTTGCTTTCGAGGTTTGCAAATATGTCAAAACAGTCTATGCCGTGGATATTTCAGATCAAAGACTGGAGAAGCTTCGTATCCCGTTGAATTTTAAATTAATCATTTATGACGGCTTTAACCTGGACACAGAAAGCAATTCAGTTGACGTTGCCTTCAGCGACCAGTTTATCGAGCACCTCCATCCTGAGGACATCCAAGACCATTTTCTGCTGGTGAAAAGGATTCTTCGCCAGGGCGGTTTTTATATATTGAGAACACCCCATGCCTTTTTCGGGCCCCATGATATCTCCAAGTATTTTTCAGATGAGCCACAAGGCTTCCACCTGAAAGAGTGGACATATTCGGAGGTAGAGGAAATACTAAAGCGGGTGAGTTTTGCTTCATGGGCCGGATTCTGGAGAATAAACAGCAAGCTGAATAAGAAATATGCAAGGATTCCTTTTTGTTATTTTAAAACTGTTGAGGCAACACTTCGAGGGCTTCCAAAAAAACCGCGGAGGTTTCTTGCCAGGTTCTTCCTTCCTCTTCAACTATATATGATAGTTACTAAGTAGAATTTGTTATTAATATTTGATATCCAATGTGTTGACAAAGACTTCAGGTAAAAATATAATCTTAGCTTGAGTTATGGGGGCGAACAGGATTCGACGGAGACAATGAGACAGAGGCTGCATGTCGAGGTCCCACCCACCTCGTTAAAAGGTGGAAAAAAAGTAAGCGCAGATACTCTGCCTGTTGCTGCCTAAAGAATAGGCATGCCGGTTTTCAGGCGCTCTCCTGCGGCGCCTGAGAAACGTCGACCAGCGGGATAGCAAGTCAGGTTGGTCCTGAGCCTGGCAAGCGAAGTTCCATCGGGGCTGGTTCGGTTGTGTCCCTCCTCTTCGGACGCTGCCTAACGAGATCGAAGGAGAGGATACGCATGTAGATGCCTCGTGTTGAATGTCTTCGGACGCGGGTTCGATTCCCGCCGCCTCCAAATTTAATCTCCAAGAGTTTAATAAACGAATTGAGCGGCTGGAAGAAAAGAATTACATTCTTAGCCGGATTTTTTCTCTTCTTCTCTCTTTTTTCTCTCTCCCAAGGTCAACCCTCATCAAAAGCCCAAGACATCTCGAAACCGAAGAATTCTTTTTCGCAGAGTATAAAGACCATCGTTATCGACCCGGGCCACGGCGGCTTGGAGCCAGGAGCAAAAGGAAGGTTTGGAACTCTGGAGAAGAACATTTCTCTGGCTATCAGCCTCAAACTCAAATACATAATAGAGAGGAACCTGGCTCTTCTGGTCATACTTACCAGAGAAGAGGATGTCGATGTTTCCCTTGAGAATAGAGCGGCCAAAGCCAATAACAACAAGGCCGATTTGTTCATCAGCGTTCATGTCAACAGCTCTTTTCGCAGAGAAGCTCGCGGCTCAGAGACGTTCTTCCTGAGCATGGAGGCCACTGACGAAGAAGCGAGAAGGTTGGCTTACATGGAGAATAATCCAGCAGAGTTAGAGAAGGGAATCAGCGGCGAAAACCAAGATGAGATCAAGATGATCTTATGGGACATGGCTCAGACAGCTTACCTCAACCAAAGCAGCATTCTCGCCGAGAGCATCCAGAACGAGCTCAACTCGCTCTTCCTGACAAGAAATAGAGGAATCAAGCAGGCGCCGTTTAAAGTCTTATGCGGGGTGGCCTGTCCCGCGGTTCTGGTCGAAGTGGCCTTTTTGTCCGACCCTGACGAGGAAAGAATGCTAAGGAGCGAAGATTTTCAGAGCAGAATTGCTCAAGCCGTGTATAAAGGTCTGGAGAATTATATCGCGCAATCTTCTGAAGAAGGGAAAAGATGAGCGGAAAAAGGCTGTTGATTCTCGGCGGTTTCCTCATTTTCCTCGTCATTCTTGTCATTGTTTTTTTCCGCAGCGGAGTGGAGGAGAGAATAAAATCGTCTCCTGAGGCACTCCCTGCTCAGCCTGAACCGTCGGCTCCAAAGCTTGAAAAAACAATAAAAGTCGTGCTCTTTTTTCTCTCAGAAGATGATGCTTTGCTCCATCGCGAAGAAAGAGAGATAGCCTCGGACTCGTCCATCGTTAACCAGGCCAAACAGGCTATCGAGGAGTTGATAAAAGGCTCAAAGAAAGGCCTGATTTCTCCTCTTCCTCCGGAGACAAAGTTGAGAGAGCTCTATCTGACCCCTGGGGGAGTGGCCTATGTCGACTTTTCCGAAGATATAATCCAGAAGAATCTTTCAGGCTCCTCGGCTGAAATCTCGACTATTTATTCCGTAGTCAATTCCCTCGCCTATAATTTTAACACGATCAAAAAAGTCTTCATCCTGGTCGAGGGACGTGAAAGAGAAACACTGGGTGGCCATATCAATTTGAGTCGGCCTTTTTTGCCTCTCTATGATTTGGTAGCGGATTAATCTCTGGATTCTCGGCCTGAAAAGGGCGAACTTCTCCATGAAAAAACTTCCGAATGTGGCCATTATCGGCTTCCCCAATGTCGGCAAGTCCACCCTCTTTAACCGTCTCTTGAAAGAGCGCAAATCGCTTGTTCATTCCTTGCCCGGCATGACCCGCGACCAGGTCTCTTCGGTCTGCATCTTGGACGCCAAGAAGTTTATCCTGGTTGATACAGGAGGATTTTACGATTCTGCGCAGGAACCCATCTCATCTGCAGTCAGGAACAAAGCAAGGGAAGCTGCCGAGAGAGCCGACCTTGTCCTTTTTGTTCTGGATGGTAAGCGCGATCTTCTTCCAGCAGAGGAGGAGCTTTATTTTTCTTTGAAAAAATTGAACAAGACAGTTTTTATCGTGGTCAACAAGATTGACTCTCCGTTCGAGGAAGCTAAGCTTGGCGATTATTACCGGCTGGGAGCTCGGAAAATCTTTGCCATATCAGCCGAGCACAAGAGAAATCTGGAAGGCCTGGAAACAGACCTTGTTCAGGCCTTGCCCAGCTCTGTTCCAGAAAAAAAGGAGGAAAAGCCGCTGCGGATAGCCATTGTTGGCCGGATCAATGTCGGGAAATCTTCCATCGTCAATCGCCTCTGCGGGGAGCCGAGACTCATCGTCAGCGAGATTCCCGGAACGACCAGAGATAGCACCGATACCCTGATCTTCAGGGATAAAAAGGCTTTTGTCCTGGTCGATACCGCAGGGATGAGGAGGTTGAGCCGCACGCGCGATAAACGGGAAAAGGCGAGCATCATCAAAGCCAAGAAGGATATCACCCAAGCTGATGTTGTCTGCTTGACCATGGATGCCCGGGAATTTGCCACCCGTCAAGACTTGGCCATCGCCCATTTGTCCCATGAGTCAGGCAAGCCGTTGCTCGTTGTCTTGAACAAGTGGGATTTGGTCGAGAAAGACAATAAGACTTCAGAGCATTTCAAAGAAAGACTTTATGCCAGGCTCGACTTTGTCAATTATGCGCCCCTTCTCTTTATTTCAGCACTAACCGGAAAAAGGGTCATAAAAATTCTTGAATTCGCCGAGCAGGTCTTTCGCAGCGCAAGCAAAAGAGTCGGAACATCCCAATTGAACAGGTTTTTATCCTGGCTGAACAAGAACTACTCGCCTCTAGCAAAAGATAAGAAAAGGGTCAAGATCAAATACATGACTCAAAAGGGAATTCACCCTCCGACATTTGTCCTCTTCAGCCCTTGGCCAAGATCCCTTGCTCCTTCTTACCAGAAGCTTTTTATCCATCTCTTACGGGAAAATTTTGATTTCTGGGGAACGCCCATCCGCTTGCTGATGAGAAAGTGTTGAATTCCGGTAAAGGAGTCTCAGCCGTTTTCCTTGACTTTGATCATGTATTTTTATAAATTAATTTTTTGTAGAAAAACGGACTTGAGGATATAGGAGGTCATGATGTTCAGCAAAGCATCAAAAACAGTTGTGCTGGTTTTCATAGCGCTAGGCTTAATCTTTGCCTCTATGGGCTGCGGAAAACTTAAGATTAGCAGGCTGCAGGCAAATTATAATTTTACCAAGGGAAACGCCTATTTCAAGAATGAGAAGTACCGGGAAGCCATCGATTCTTATGAGAAGGCTGTAGCCGACAACCCCAATCTTGGCGAAGCCTATCAGTATCTCGGCGAAAGCTACAAATATCTTTTTAGGCCAGGTGATGATACCCCTCAAAATCTGCAGAAGGCAGATAAGGCTCTGGAAGCGTTGAAGAAGGCGTTTGAGATCTTTCCTCACAACAAGCAAATTATCTACTCCTTGGCCGATATGTATGACAAGCTGCAGAATTTTGAGGAAGCTGAAAAGCTGTATCTTCTGGTTCTTCAGATGGAGCCGACCAACATGAGTAACTATTACGTCGTTGCCGGGTTTTATCAGAGATATTCTGCCGGGTCAAGTGAGGAAAGGAGAGATGCAGAAGGCAGGCTCGTCAAAACCCCTTTCCAGAAAGCCGAAGAGATGTATCTGAGGCGAATCGAGCTCGACCCCGAAAACCCGGAAGGCTACGCTTATGCTGCCCAGTTCTATGACAATGTCAAACCTTCCCCAATCTTTGATAAGGCTTATGAATTTCATAAGCTGCGCCTCAAGTTTGACCCCAACAATGCCCAAGTCTGGTATTCCATTGGAGTGAATCGTTTTTCGAAAGCTTTTCGCCTTCAAAACGTCCTTCCTTACGAAGAAAGGGAAAGCTGTGGCAAAGAGAGTGAAAACGCCTTGAAGAAGGCTATTGAGATTGACTCCAATTATGCGGAGCCATATGTATACCTTAACATCCTCTACAGGAATGTTTTTGTCGGCCTCTATCCAGAGAGGGAAGATTTATACATCGCTGAAGCAGACAGATGGCAAGAGAGGGGCCTGGAGCTGACGAAAAGGGCTGCAGAAAGAAAGAGGCTTGAAGAGGAATTGAGAGGGAAGAGATAGAAAGAAAAGTCCTTCTTTCAGAATAAATTCTTTGGAATTCTCCCTTCATTATATTTATAAAAAATGTTCATTCCGCTTAGAGACGAAAATCCTACTTCTCGTTTTCCTTTGATTACTGTTTTCGTCATCGCAGCGAATATCTTTATCTTCCTCTATCAGGCATTTTCTCCCTTGGGGCCTCAGTATTATGTTTACAGGATGGGGGCCATTCCTTATGAGATTACCCATTTCACTTCTGTTGGCTTTCGTTTTCAGGGCGGAGATTTGCCTCGAATATCACCTCCCTTGACGCTCCTGGCTTCGATGTTCCTTCACGGTAGCCTCCTCCATCTTCTGGGCAACATGCTTTATCTCTGGATATTCGGCAATAACATCGAAGATTTTCTGGGGTCGATTCGATTTATTTTTTTCTATCTTATTTCAGGACTGGGAGCGAGCCTAGTCCACATCATCTTCCATCCTTCTTCCAAAGTCCCGATGATTGGCGCTAGCGGTGCCATTGCCGGCGTGCTCGGTGCCTATTTTGTCCTCTACCCAGCGGCAAGGGTTTTGACCCTTGTTTTTATCTGGGTCATTCCTGTGCCGGCCTTTATCATTCTCGGGCTGTGGTTTGTCGGGCAGGTGATGAATATCGGCCTTGGAGGAGGTGTGGCCTGGTTTGCTCATGTCGGAGGTTTCTTGATTGGAATCGTTCTGGTCATGCTTTTTTCCAGAAGGAAAAAGAAAAGGGTCTGGGTTCATTGATGGCTGAACGGTTAAGATGTTGATTTTAGCCCGTTAAAGGTTGACAACTCGCTGAAGATTTAGTATTTTAGAGCATCGTCGTTGCCTTAGGTCTTAAAATCCGAGGTTTAAAGTCGTGAAAACGTATTGTCTAAAGAAAAACGAAATCCGCAAGAATTGGTGGCTGGTTGATGCCCAAGGAAAGACTCTGGGAAGGCTGGCCACTGAAGTTGCGCTTTTGCTGCGGGGAAAGAAGAAGCCAGAATTTACCCCCTTTCTCGATTGCGGAGATTATGTGATTGTCATCAATGCCGAAAAAATTCATATCACCGGGAAAAAGCTTGAAGATAAAAAGTATTATTCTCACTCTCTTTACCCCGGAGGCTTGAAAGTCAAAACCTTTAAAGAGCTTTTAGAGAAGAGACCTGAAGAGATCATCCGCAGGGCTGTCTGGGGGATGGTCCCCAAAGGCAAGCTCGGCCGAGCTTTGTATAAGAAGCTCAAAGTTTACAAAGGCTCTGACCATCCTCACCAGGCTCAAAAACCACAGGTTCACCACTTTTAGGAGGAAAATTGAGCTTAATCCAGTATTACGGAACAGGAAAGAGAAAGACATCAGTGGCGAGAGTTTTTCTCCGCCCTGGAAAAGGCGATGTCACTCTATACGTCAACAAGGCACCTCGTCAATTCAATGAATATTTTCATTTGGAACGGCAAAAGCATTCCATCAGGCAGCCTCTCCGTCTGACGGAGACTGAGAACAAATTTGATATCTTCATCAGGGTCAACGGCGGCGGAGTGAGCGGGCAGGTCGATGCCATTCGATTGGGAATCGCCCGGGCCTTGGCCGAGTTCAACAGGGAGTTGAAGCCCACGCTCAAGGGAGCTGGACTTTTGACCCGGGATGCAAGGATCAAGGAAAGAAAGAAATACGGATTGCTGGGTGCCCGCAAGGCTCCTCAGTACCACAAGAGATAAAGGGAGGATTTAAGTTGGTCTCAGTCACCATGAAGGAACTCTTAGAAGCAGGCGTTCATTTTGGCCACCAAACAAAGCGATGGAATCCGAAGATGAAGGATTACATCTTCGGCCAGAGGAATGGAATCTATATCATCGACCTGCAGAAAACGATCAAGATTTTTAAGGAAGCGCTTAACTTCATAAGAAGCGTTGTCGAGAACGGAAAAGAAATCCTCCTGGTCGGAACGAAGAAGCAGGCTCAAGACATCATCCGAGATTTTGCTCAGAAATGCGAATCCTGCTATGTCAACCAGCGATGGCTGGGTGGATTGCTGACCAACTTCACTGTCGTCAAGAGTGGGGTGGACAGGCTAGTGGAGCTCGAAGAGATGAAGGAAGACGGACGATGGGAGCTCATTTCAAAAAAAGAGCAGTCGAAACTGGAAAAGGTTTATAGAAAGCTCAGCAGGAATTTGGGGGGAATAAAGAATATGGCTGAGCTGCCCGGAGCCCTGTTCGTCATAGATTCCACCAAAGAAGAAATCGCCATTCTCGAGGCCCAAAGGCTCAATATCCCGATTGTGGCTATTGTAGACACCAACGGCAATCCCGAGAATATTGATTACCCGATTCCGGGAAACGATGACGCCGTCAGAGCCATTGAATTGTTCACCTCCAAAGTCTCTGAGGCTGTGATCGAGGGCAAAAAGAATAGAATCCAGAAAGAGCTCCAGGAAGCCAAAAAAGAGGAAGCTCCGCCAAAGGAAGAAGTGCTTCCCGCTTCAGAGTCTTCTTCTAGAGAGGGTGAAGAGAGAATAGGAAATGAGCCAGAGAAACCAGTTTGAGGAAGGAAAGAGCGATGCAAGTCACAACTGAGATGGTCAAAGAGCTCCGCCAGCGGACTGGGATTGGAGTCATAGAATGCAAAGAGGCTCTCGTGGAGAGCGAGGGAGATATTGAAAAGGCTATCCTCATTTTGAGAAAAAAGGGATATGCGCGGGCCAAGGAAAAGATGAGCCGCGAGACAGCAGAAGGGATAGTCGGTTCTTACATTCATCTCAACGGCAAGATTGGTGTCCTGGTCGAGGTCAATTGTGAATCAGACTTTGTCGCCCGCAACAGCGAATTCCGAGAGCTGGTTAAAAACCTTACGCTGCATATCGCTGCCTCAAAGCCCAGATACATTTCCTCAGAGCAGATTCCGCCTCAGGTCCTGGAGCAGGAAAAGGATATCATCCGCGAACAATTCAAGGACTCAAAAAAGCCGCCAGAAGTTGTGGAGAAAATCATCCAAGGCAAGCTTAACAAATTTTACCAAGAAGTCTGTTTAATGGATCAGCTTTACGTCAAGGACGATAAGATTTCAATCAGAGAGCTCGTTGCCTCCCATATCGCCAAATTCGGCGAGAACATTCGCATAAAACAATTTGCCCGGTTTGAGCTGGGCGAATCATAAAAATAAATGACTCATGACTCAGATTGAGCCGGCTTATAAAAGAATTCTTTTAAAGCTCTCAGGTGAATCTCTCCTCGGCAAGCTCAGCTTTGGCATCGACCTCCAAACAGCAAAGTCCATCGCGCAAGAGATAAAAGAAATCCATGACCTGGGAGTCCAGGTGGCGATCGTGATTGGAGGGGGAAACATCTTCCGCGGAGTGGCCGGGGTTGAGACTGGGATGGACCGGGCTTCGGCAGACTATATCGGCTTGCTAGCCACGATCATGAACGGAATTGCTCTTCAGGATGCTCTGGAGAAGGAGGGTGTGACCACCCGCCACATCTCTGCCATCGAGATTAAAACTGTGGCCGAACCTTTTGTCAGAAGAAGGGCAATAAGGCATCTTGAGAAAGGGAGAGTCATCATCTTCAGCGCCGGAACCGGAAGTCCCTATTTCACCACAGATACGGCCTCAGCCCTAAGGGCTCTGGAGATAAAGGCTGAGGTGATATTGAAGGCGACAAAAGTTGACGGCGTCTATACCGCCGACCCTTTAAAAGATAAGGCCGCCAAAAAGTTCGATACTATCCGCTACTTGGATGTCATCAAGCGGGGATTGAGGGTTATGGACACAACCGCCATCTCCCTCTGCAAGGATAATAACCTGCCGATTATTGTCTTCAACCTCAGGAAGAAAGGAAACATCAAGAATGCTGTCCTGGGCAAGAAGGTCGGCACAAAAGTCTATTAATACAGACGCAATAATAAAAGCGCCATCGCCAGGAGCGTAGGTATAAAGATGGTCAAAGAATTGTTGATAGACCTTGAGAAAAAGATGAAGGTCTCGATGGAGCATTTTCGCAAAGACCTGAGCCGCTTGAGGACAGGAAGGGCGAACATCAGCATTTTTGAAGATATAAAAGTCGACTATTACGGCAGCTTGATGCCCATCAACCAAGTGGCCACGCTGGGAGTCCCTGACCCGACTCTGATCACAGTTCAGCCTTGGGACCCATCCCTGCTGGAGACCATCGATAAGGCAATCAGGAGTGCAGACCTGGGTCTTAACCCGCTTAACGACGGAAAAATTCTCAAAGTTCCTATCCCACCCCTGGATGAGGAGAGAAGAAAAGAGATGGCCAAGCACATCCGGAAGATGCTCGAAGACGAGAAGATGGCTCTGCGGGTGATGAGAAGAGAGATAAAAGAGAAAATCGAAGAGCTGGAAAAAGATAAGAAGATCACGGAGGATGATAAATACAAGGGCTTTGATAAGCTCCAGGAAGTAACCGACGAATATTCCAAGAAGATTGAAGAGCTGGCCGCAGCCAAGGAAAAAGAGATTCTAGAGCTCTAAGAGTATCTTCTCCGACTATTTTCTCCTATTCATTGATCCACAAAAATTTCAGTAAGGTTTTTTATTTTGTAGTCAACGTAAACAAGCTTGTCTTCCTTTTCCATGATCGTCGCAAAGCCCCTGCCGTGAAATTTTACATTCTCCAGTGAGGTTCCTGGCGGAGGCTCCAGGATGTAGATATATCTTCCATCTGGGTCGAAGACATCGACTTCGAAGACTTCAGGGCTTGTAATTCTGTAAACAGCTATATAACCCTTGGGAAGAACTTTTATGTCCTTTATAGCCACGAGCTTATCAGGACAGGCGGAAAGTACTGAAGGTTCGATGGGTCCAGGTCTGAATATTGCGGCCAACAGCTTCTTCTTATCTTTTGAACTCAATCTCACTTTCTTGTAAGGTCTTTCGATAATAAAAAGGGTTTCTCCTTTTAAGTTCTTCACATATATTTTGTATTCTGTATTGAGCGCAGCAAAAAAATTTTGATTTTTATGATCGTAGCAGAAATCGATCCCCGGAGTAACGTAAGGAGCGTCAAATCCGCCGCCTTTCATCTTGATCATTCCAACATTCGACGCCTGAAAGAAAGTGACCGTCGAGGGTTTGTTTCTTTTCGCTGAAAAAAGATTTATTAATAATATCTTTACAAACAAGCCATGCTTATCCTGCTCTGAATCAATAATGAAGAAAGTGTTTTCATCTATAATGATTTGGGGTCTATATCCGATTTTGGACTCACTTAAAAAATGGCCATTCTTATCGTACTTCGCCAATTTTAAATTTCCAACTGCCCATATCTGGTCGTTCATAAAACTTACTTTAAAGAAACTAAAATCGGGAAATTCCCCTGGGCCCTGTCCCTTTCTAACCAAGGAGCCAAGATACTCTCCTTTATTATTAAATCTTTGAGCCTCCACAATATTTGGGTGAAACAAAATTACGTTTCCATTGTCATCCCGGACAAAGTCAAAGCCTCTTAGTTTGACATCTTCATACTGGTAGGGATCTATTTCTAGAATTTTTTTAAGCTCAAGCTGCACTATCCCCTTCATCGGTTCTTTGGGATTAATGATATGTTTGACACCATCGATGGTTTTAATTTTAAATTTATCTCTGGCTATACTGATTCCCAAGATGAAGACAAAACAAAGCGCCAGAAAAAATATCCTCTGTATTTTCATACCTCCCTCTTTGATAATAAGATATGAATCTCGCTAACGCTTTCCAAGATTTCGCAACTTGAAAAATACTTTATATATAGATTACGAATCTCTCCTTTTTTTATTCAACGTTGCTTTGCTGAACCAATTAGAATTTTTATCAGAGCAACAGATGGATGTCAAGATAATAGTAGGCTCTCTATCCCCCTAAAGATTTGCTATTTCCTAAAAAGAAAACATAAGTTCAGATCGAGAAGGCAATCAGCCACTGGGCAGTGAAGTAGGTGCCTAAAGTCAGTGCCTGTCCAAACTTATGCCCTCGGATAAACTGGTTGACCGCGAGTGAGGAGTCTGAGATGATGAATAAAAAAGCTCCGATAGAAGCCAATAGCGTTTTCATTTCTTTGATTTGGAGATGCCGCTCCGAGGCGAGGCAGGCCATGCCTGTTATCACCAGCATATAGGCAAACACAGGAAGTTTCATTTTGCCCAGGTAGGGAAAGAGGTCCATGAAAAAGATGAGCGCATAAAGAAGAAGAGGGAAAACCGGCCAGATTGAAAATCGCCAGCGCATAGTCAATAAGAAAGCCGCGCTGTAGAAAAGATGGGCAATCAAAAAACTGACCAAGCCCTGGATAAATCGCCTTTTGGGAAGCATCAGAAAAATATCCCCCAAGAGCGAGCATCCAAGCCCGGCCAGAATTAAATATTTATAATTTGTCCAGGCCGCCGTTCCTATGAGCGGAAGAGCAATGATGAAGAGCATGGTCAGAGGCTTGAAAAGATAGACAAGAACCCTCTGCTTTTTATAGTCAGCCAAAATGTTGAGAGCCGCTGAAGCAAGAGCCAGAATCGAAAAGACTATCAGCCGCATTCTTGTCCCCCAGGATAATATGGAAAACAAAGAAACGGCAATTTTTTTAATGGAAAAATTCTATTCAATTTATAATTTCAGAGTCTATTAATGTGGTTTTGGTCTTTCTTTAAATTTGTTTTTTTGACCTCTTTATTTCTGTGCGCCGGTTAACGCCTGAAGATTCACAAAAGGCACCATGTTTTGCGGCAGGATGCCCCACTGAATATTCGGAGCCAGCCTCTGCACAAATTCCCATTGGATAATCGTAGGATTCTTGCTCAAAGCAGCCTGCCGAATCTCGATGCTCTTGGCATCACCTTCAGCAGCCACAATCTTCTGCTCCTTTCGAATCTTTTCCTGCTCCAATTTATTCTTTTCAGTGGTGATATTCTCCAGGGCGATCTGCTTTTCCTCCAGGGTTTTGGCATACTCAGCAGTGAAGGTGATGTTCCTCAGCACCAATTCATCAAGGATGAGGCCGTTCTTCTCAAATTTGGGTAAAATCTCGTCAAAAATAGCCTGCTGGGCCTCATAACTTCTCTTGGTGTAGAGGTCGTAGGCGGCAAATTTCGTAGGGACCCTTCGGCCGGAGCCGCGTATCTCTGTCTTAACCACTTTTTCCACATATTCCTCTTCTGTGCCCAGATTCTGCAGAATCCAGGGGGCTTTGCCTGGTTCAATCATGAAACGGGCCGTGATGCCCACCCGGATTTGCTGGCCATCAGAAGTGAGGGCGGTAATGATCAGGTCTGGGAAGTCGGCCTTGCTTGCAGCCGGATTGTCAGATGCCTCGTAGGTTTTTTTGACGGTAGGATAAATAACGACTTTGTCGAATATGGGAAGGATGAAATGCATTCCAGGTGACAATTCGCGATGCACGGCACCTAAGCGTTTGACGACTCCCACCGTACCCGCCTGGATGATGGTTAAAGACTGAGCCAGTATGCCGATAACGATCAAGACAATTATGACGGTGAGAATCAGTCGAGCGCTTCCTCTGATAAAGTTACCGAAAGCGCCGCCTTCGCGCCCTCTTTTTGAGACAAGAAAGACCACGACCAATGCTCCTAGAATAAAAGTGAAAAGATATCCAAGCATGGAACCTCCTTAAAATGAATTTTTATATTTAAAGCCGTTTTCACATAAGAGAGTGATTTTTTAAAAATAGGATAGATTGTTCAAGATGTCAATAAGAAATTATGACCGGGCTTTTGACAAAATTTTTTTGCTATGCTATTCGTTTTTTTAAGGAGATGAGATAGGGTATGGCGACACCGCTTGAACAATGGGTCGAAGAGCAGGCGCAGCTCACTCAGCCGAGAAACATCTATTGGTGTGACGGCTCAGAAGGAGAGGCGCGCCGACTCATTGAGATGGGAATGAAAGAAGAAAGGATTGGCCATCATGATATCTTTTACGAATTGAACCAGACAACCTGGCCCAAATCCTATCTTCACCGCAGCCATCCCACAGATGTGGCTCGCACCGAGCATTTAACTTATGTTTGTCATGCTGATAAAGAGACCACAGGTCCTAACAATAACTGGATGAGCCCCAAAAAAGCCAGAGAGCTCCTGATAAAACTGTCCAAGGGATGCATGCAGGGCAAGACAATGTATGTCCTGCCCTACATGATGGGCCATCCGGATTCCCCTTATTCCAAAGCCTGCGTACAGCTCACGGATGTTTCCTATGTGGCTATAAGTATGCGAGTCATGACCCGCATGG
>CAZJXZ010000059.1:0-13719 GCA_964549955.1 uncultured Eubacteriales bacterium | reverse complement strand
ATGATTGACAACGGGGTGGCACGGCGTGCTCCCCGCAACGCCCGCAGCTGCAGGGATTCCCCACGGGGGAATGGGTGCAGCGAGGACGGACGGGGAGCATGCCGTGACAGGACCCCTCGCCAAAATTTTATTATTATCACGGAATTTAGGATGTTTTCCATTCCTTCCATTCTATTGACATGGACAAGCACTTGGCATATATTTGCCCAGTGTGTCAGCGGATGAAGCTAGGGCTAAGATAAGAGAAAACCATGACCTTCACCAAAAAGATATTCATGATATTCTTATCGTCGATGCGGCGAATGATTTAAAAATTATTTGAAAGATGAATGAGTTCAAAAGCACTGAAAAAAAAGAAAGGAGGTGATGGATAGAAGAGAGGCCGAAAGTTATCAATTCCGGCCAAAGGAAATTCCAGCAAGAAATTTCTAGAAGGAGGTTAGGATGTTTAAGAAGCTTTTGACCATAGCCGCTCTACTCTCTTTTGTAACCGGGTTAGCTATGGCCCAAGGCATGTCACCGGTTAAAGTCAACAAAATAACCGTCACGCCGGCTTCATTCAGAATTGGCGATATCCTCAGCTTTTCAATCGAAATCGAAAACACTTCGACATCAGCCTACGGCTGCGTTAATGGAGCCTATTTTAAAGCCTTTCTCCAAGTCTTCAAAGCCACTCCTTATCATGTCTCCAACCTGCTTTGGGATACCAGCCAAGCCCTCACAACTAACTTAGCCCCAGGTGAGAAAAGGACGGTTGCCTTCACTGCAAAATGGACTGTTCCGAACATAGCCACAGACAAGTTTATATTCCTGGCTGGCGGCCCAGTTTGTGCGCCGGATGAATTTAATCAAACAACAGCTTTTCCTTTTTACCAAACCTGCACCTACTCCGCCTTAGCCACCGTAATGCGCCCCGAAGTTATACGCATCGCGGTCAAAGATATTCTGAAAAAGAAGTAAAATCTGCTCTCAATTTTTAACCCCTGCCTATCTTCTAAAAACGGAAGAGTGGCAGAGGACAAAAGAAGTAGAGGGGTGGGCTAAAAGCTGAGGCACAAAAAATAAGAGCTCACCCCTTAGTATTTAAAATCCTTGAATTTTAAAGAGGCGATATTTTATCGTTTCATATCAGGGAAAGAAAACATACTCGTTCATAAAGTCCTTTTTTTCTCAGTTATCTTCTGAGCCTTTTCTTTAGATTTAAGGATTTCTTTAACTTTCTCCTCTTTTCCGCCCAGGTAGAGATAGCGGTCGAAATAGAACTTTGCTTTTGCTGTTTCCTTCAGTTCATAGTAGATTTTTCCAATTTCAAAGTAGGGTTCAGGGTCATCAGGCTCGATTTCATTCGCTCTCTCGAATTCTTCAAGAGCCTTTTCTTTTAATCCCTGTTGAAGATAGAGCAAAGCCAAAGATTTATGAGCCTCAAAGGAGATAGGCCTGACTTGGACGGTCAAGGCCATCTTCAGCTCGTCCCGAGGCGATTTTTCTTTTTCTTCCTCTTTTTTTCTTAATTTTTCAATGTCAATCGCCTTTTTCCAGTTTTCCTCGGCTTTTTCATAATTTTTTATCGAAAAATGAACACAGCCTATATTGTAATAGCTCATGGCATCTTTAGGGTCAAGAGCGATAACATTTTCATAAAATTGAAGCGATTTTTCAAAATCCTGCAATTTGAAGAAGATGCTGCCGAGCAAATCGTAGGCATCCTTGTAGTCTTTCTTGAGCTCTTTTGCTCTCAAGGCATATCTCAGGGCTTTGCCCAGCTCATTATCGAGCTCGTAGATTTTAGCCAGGTTATAATTCAAGCTGGCTGACTGGTCGTTGACTTCAAGAAAGCAGCGGAGCCAGTCCTTGGCTTTGTCCAATTTTCCTGATTGGATAAGTCCGATAGCGTTAGCATTAACCGCATTCAAGACTAGGTTGATATCTGTCTCAAAGACGTATCTATACTTTAATTCCAGCTCGCCCGCGATGTCCTGTCTCAATTTTGGCCTGTCCTCTTCTCTGATGATGTATCTTTTTTTTAGAGAGCGCTCGAGCAACAATTCGCTTTCGAAGTCATAGGGAATTATTTTTAGAGTTTTCGTTAGTAGAGGAATTGCCTCAGAAAAATTCCTCTGGTTGTAATAAATCTTGGCCAGATTTTTTAAGGCATCGACCAGATAAGGCCTGAGCTCGAGCGCCATCTTAAAGTTGGAAATGGCCGCCTCTATCTCTTTAAGCTGGTAAGAGGCGCAGCCCATCATGAAATAAAATTCACCCAGGGGGCTCCAGCTGTCAATGGCCTTCTTGGCGATGGCTAGACCTTTCTCCCACTCCCCTTGATCGAATTCGAGGCTTATCAGTTGAAGGTAACATTCAGCAGCGCCGTATCCTCTTTGGAAAGCACGCTGGAAATATTCCCCTGCTTCTTTAAAATTTCGGTTTTTTTTGTGATAAAGCCCCAGAATATAATCAGGAAGACCAAGATTCGGATTTTGGCCTGAAAGCTCATCAACGAAGAATTTGTCATCTATTTTATAAGCGGATTTTCCTCTCTTCTTTCTCATTTGTTTTACAGCAAGCTTGAGAGCTGCGTCGAAACCCTGGCAGACCTTGGCTGCCTCCTTTTCTTGACCATGTATGAAATGAACATAACCCAGGAGAATGAGGGCGTTGAGGTTTTCAGGAAAGAGGGCAAGCTCTTGCTCCAGAGCCTTTAGCGCTCTATCATACTCCCCAAGCTTAAAATAGCAGAAGGCGAGTTTTGCCCTGGCATTGTCTAAATCCGGATTATCCAAGACAGCCTGTTCAAAATAACGGGCGGCCTGTTCATACTGCATAAAGTCCATTTCCCGCTGCGCTTTCTTGACCAAGCTCTCCTTGGCCTGAGGGATTTGATGAGAGGCGGCCAGGAACAAAAGCAAGCAAAGAAGGACGGTTAGCCTTCTGTGCATCTTTTTTTGATAAGGATGCCTATTTTGTGGAACAAGAAAAATTTTATTGCGGATTTTCACCACTAACCCCTTAATTATTTTATACTGATATTCTAAATCTAGAACTCTTGATATTCAACCGGCCTTGATACTCAACTTCGAGATCTTAAGCTTAAACCTCTTCCCTACGCTAAACTCGAGGCGTTCCCAGGGAGCAACTCTTCTCAATACAGGACTTTCAAGATAGACTGCTGCTTCACTTCGGCAATTATTTTCTGCTCGCGCCCTGGAAGAGGGTAGAATGCGATGGAACTCTGTTCGTCTTGACAACTCCTCGCTCATGATTTATTTTTAAACTAAAGCAACAAGAGGATGACGGATTCCATCAAGGAGAAAAAATGAAAAAAGCGTTGAGCTTCTTTTCAGGCTTTTTTTTCCTCTATCTTTCCTGTGCGGCCTATCAATCGGAGAAAAACCTCACTCCTGAAGAAAAGGAATTCCTCTCCACGGTAAGATACATCATCTCCAAGAACGAGCGAAAGACCTTCCTTGATCTTCGCCCTTCCGAGCGCAAGGCATTCATTGAAGAGTTCTGGAGAAAAAGAGACCCTTATCCCGAGACAGAAACTAATGAATTTAAGGAGGCGTATTACTGGCGCATCGAAGAAGCCAACCGCCTCTTTCCCGAGGGCGGAAAGCTGGGCTGGCTGCAGGAGAGGGGAAGAGTTTACATCCTGCTCGGGCCGCCTGAGAGACGGGTCACCTATCCGCGAGGATACAGCGCCTACGACCCGCCGATGGAAATCTGGTTCTACGGCGCCCATCGCCTCATTTTCATCGATTCCTACTGGAGCGGAAATTACGAGCTTCAAACGGACAGCGTCCGTTTGGTCGCTGAAATCAGCGCCGCCCAAAAAATGACAAAGCCAAAAATCGAGGCCGAAGAAGTTTTTTTTGATTTCAACCTGGACACTAAAAAGATAGCTGAAGGAGAGCTGCTCTTGCTGATTGAGATTCCCTATGAAAACATCTGGTTCGCTGCCCAGGGAGAGGAACTAAAGACAGCTTTAGAAGTAACCCTGGAAATTTTTGACGCTTCGCAAAATAAGGTCCGTGAAGAGACAAGATCTTATCCCCTTGCTTTGAACAAAGAGAAATTTAAGGATGTCATGGGCAAAAATTATGAAATCCAAATCCCCATTCGTCTTGAGCCGGGACATGATAGCGCCACGGTGACCTTAAAAAATCTGACCGGGCAAAGCCAGGCAAAGAAAAGAATAAAACTGACTGTATAAGGGTTCCGTTTCCTGAATGGGAGTCCTCGCTCTTGAGCTTTTGATTCTTGAAATAAGTATTGTGTCCCTATAATTCAAAAAAGGGGATTGTTCCTTTTTTCCCTTTATCGCTGATAGTTCACCTGGACCAGGATTCTCTTTGAAGGCCGACCCAGGTCGATTATCTCTCCGCTGAATCTCTTCCAGGAGCGTCCGTCCACATGAACCGCGGCCATCGGCTTTGACAAAGGAGAGCAAAGGCAAAGCTTGATTCGAGGTCCACTCTTAGGCGGGTCGATATTAACTGCAATTTCACCCTCATCTATCCCAGAAATCATCTCAAAAGAAATAGGGCCGAAACGGGTCGGGCCGTTCTGAAGAGAGACCTTATTGCCCTGCGCCAGCCAGCTTCTCGGGATTCCGTAAGCCAGCAACAGACTGTCATCCGTCTCTCTCACCAGCAACATCCTTAACAGCCGCAACTGCTGAGAAGCTGAATAGAGATGGGGTAAGGTCAGGGCATTCTCTCCGGTCTTGATTTGGGTACACTCAACACCAGAATATGTATTGCGGGACATGCCATAGGCAAGCATGGCGTAGAAACCGAGGAGCGCCCGCTTGACCTCGTCCCGCTGAAGCTGCGTCAGGAGATAGCCGTAAGTGTAGGCATGGTCTATGCCGCCGTCGAACTCGCAAAGGCCCAGGATGAGCCCTCCCTTCTTTTCCATAAAGTCCGTGATCCAGAAAGCTTGCTTGTCCTTTGGCTCAAGAAAGCCGCTTTCAAGCAGCATCGAGGCGACCAGGCCATAATAGCCGCCAGCACGGTAGTTTGTGCTCTTGAGCAGGCGATGGGTCTCAGGCTCAAGAGGCAAAATCTTCTGCCCGTCTCTCTCGATGGCAGCGCGTTTCATCGATGCCAACAGGTCTTGGCGATACCTGGCCGCTTCGGCTTTGAAGCGTTTTGCAGCCGGGTCGCTTAGCCATTCCAGAGCTGCGGCCGCTTCTTCCAAGCCGAGGCAGGTGTAGGCATCGGCGTAGTAATCGATGGCAGGGTCGGGATAATCACAATATGGACGGAAGCGAATCAATCCGTATGCCACAGCCGTACGATTTTTTCGGTCTTTTCGCGCCGCTTCACGCTGACTCAAAATCCACTCGCCGCCAGCGACGATGTTCGGCGCCACCCGGCGCAGCCAGTCCGTATTTCGAGTCAGACGAAAGTGCTCAGCCAAAGCAAAAAGCAGCGCGCCATGGTCTGGCAGGCCGTAGTTTTGAGTGTAAAGGCCGTCTTTGTTCTGGTAAGAAATCAGAGTGTCCAGCACTCTCTCTGCTTCATTTGGCCTTCCCCAGAGGTCCAGGGCATGCGCATAAAGGGCAGCGCTGTATCCGAATATCGCCTCATAGAATCCGATTCCATCGTGAGCCTCATATTTGTCATTCTTTTGGTCCACGTTCAGCGAAGAAAAGCAGAGCCATGCCTTCCAGGCTTGAGCCACAACTGCCTCTGGCAGGTTCAACCCCATTCCCTTTGAGATCCAGTTCTGCCAGAACTCTTTCACCTCTGACAGGCGCGCCTCGAATATCTGCTCGCTGATCGGCTCGATGGCTGATCTGCCTCGCGATTCGTACGGCAGGCGCCAAAAAACTGCCGCTGTTTCTCCTGGCAGCACAGTCAGCCGAACTCTGTGCTCGTCTCCAGCAGGTTTCCAAACAACTCGCAGGGCTGTGCTCCTTGCTTTTTCGCCTGAGTTCTCCACGCTGAAGCGGACAAATGCTGAAAGGTCGGAATCGGTGCGGAAGCCATCAGAATATCCGAAAACGGTCTGTTCATAGACAAGGCTTTCATTTTTATAAGAAATAATGACCACAGGCAGCCAGCCGTCAAGAAGCCGTCTGATGACGCGAGTCTGGTCTGCTGCGAAAGGAAGGGGAGGCTCTCCAACTTGAAACCTGCAAACAAGGGCATCGGCAGCAGAGGCGTCGTCAGTGAATTCCAGGCTGCCATCCTCTCTGACGCCGATGTCATGGGGATGAGCAGGAACGCCAACAGCCTCTCGCGGGTGCAGAAGAGGAGGAAAGTAGCGTGCCACGCTCTCGAAAGAAGGATCCTCTTCGCCCGCAAGCTCGCCTTCTCCATAAGTATCTGAGCCTGCTGAAACACGTTCCTGACGGGAACAGAATAAGCAGCCTGAAGCAAGGGCTGCAATGACGATAAAAAATATTTTTTGTTTCATGGCTTTTCCCTCGAATGAATTCACTCGAGAAAATTTCTTGACCATTTAGGTCCAAACAGCCAGCCTGACTTCTTGTTTATTCTTGAAGGCCATGTCCTTTAGGCTGCTCAATTTGAACTTTCAGCACTTAAATAGCTTTTTAAAAGCTAGGGCGTCCTCGTACATATAGACATTATTAAACATGAAGTAGGCATCCTTTTCTTCTTTTGCCTCCTCCTTGAGTTGAGTCAAATCCTCGAGTGTGTATTTGTATTTGTAGCCTCCTCTGCCGTGAAGACGATAGTAACGAATTTTGCCGTAGGCAGGCCTTGCCTGAAAGAGGTCAACGATATGGATTAAATCCAGCTCCCTGCAGATGGACTCTACCTCCTTCTCGCTCCATCTTCCTCTCGGCTCCCAGGCAAAGATGAATTCTTCTCTCTTGACCGAAGTGAAAAATCTCTTCAAATTATTCAAGTTTTCTCTTTTGGGCTCGAAGCTTGCCGGGCACTGAAAGACGATGACTCTTGCCTCCAAGGCAGCGGCTATTTCCCTTGTTCTCTCCCAGGCAAGGAGGACTTCCTCTGTTGGTTTGAATGAGCCGTAGTTTTTTTCTTTAGAGGAGGGAATTCTCATCTTCAATTTTTTATATGTCGGACTTTTAGGTTCGTGGGTAATCAACTGCCATGCTTTTAAGCTGTATTCAAAATCTGAAGGAGATTCATCATGCCACTTCTCAGCCAGGGAGATTTTGGGGACCTGGTAAAATGTCTGCTGCAGCTCTACAACTTGGAAAGAACCAAAATATCTTGCCCTCGACACAGGAAAGCCGCAGCACCCAATCTTGATTAAGCGCTCTCTCATTTGGATTTTCCAGCTTTTACTCTAATTTTTTTCTTCTATTCGCTCTTGTCAAGTCCTGCTCTAAAATTCTATTCCATTATAGCTGTTTTATCTTATAACTGCCTGACTGAGATCTTCTTTATGACTTGCCCGCGGAATTGCCATTATGAATAAACAAGATTTGCCCCAGCGCTTAAAGATGCTGTCCCCTGGCTAAAAAAATTTGGAAGAGAGGAATGACGCGCCAGGTATCTTCATCCTGATAACCTATTAACTCCTCCGCAGGCTGCTCTTTTGCTGGAAGTTTAATTCTATAAAACTATTTTTATCTATGGCTATGAACTATAAATTGCAAGCGCACTATCGGCTTACTTCTTTGCCTTGTCAATGGTCGACTGGCCCAGGGCGACCATTCCGCTTAACCCACCCAAGTTCATCGTGTCCACTGCGCTGCTGGGGACGATGATCAGCGCGCCCTTCTCCTTCAGGCCCTCGAAGAGCATGTTCATGGCTCGAAGGTGTAGCGCAGTCGGGTTATCGGAGTAGGCCTTAGAGGCCTCGGCGAAGCTGGCTGAAATCTGCTTTTCTGACTCACCAAGGATGACCCGAGCCTGGCGTTCACGCTCGGCCTGCGCCTGGCGGCTCATCGCATCCTCTAGGTCCTGGGGGATGACAATGTCGCGGATCTCTACCGACTGGACGGTGATACCCCAAGGCGTGGTTCGTTCGTCGATGATTTTCGTCAGGTCGGCATCCATCTTGGCGCGGCCGACGAGAATGTCAGCCAGGTTCATCTGGCCGATGACCTCTCGTAAAGCGGTCTGTGCGGCCCAGGCAATGGCAGCACGGTAATCTTCCACCTCAAGGGCAGCCTTTTCAGCATCCCAGACCACCCAGAAAAGAACTGCGTCCACGTCTACAGGCACAGTGTCTTTGGTCAAAGTCTTTTCTGCTGAGAACGGCGTGACCATCACTCGATGGTCGATCCACATGGCTGCCCAGTCAATGATGGGGATAAGCCAAAACATTCCTGGGCCGGCAAGGCGACGGAACTTCCCAAGGCGAAGCAAAACCGCCTTTTCCCACTGAGAGGCGACTTTGAGGGCTAGCAGGATGTAGATGCCAATCAAGAAGATGACAATGACATAGGCTGCTATCCAGCCGCCAGGAACATGCCACATAGAGAGTATCGGAGCTCCAGCTGAGCCGAGCAGCAGGAAGATGGCAAAAAGCAGGAGAGCGATGCCGCTGATTCGGATATTGTCGGGCCGGGTGCGCTCTTGCCGACCTCCTTTCTTAGTTTTAATAATCGGGATCATAATAGCCTCCCTTCTTTCGATTTATTCTGAATCTGTCAGGTTGCTTTTTTCTTTCCATTTTTCAACCTGCTCTTTCAAAATCTGGAGTGTATCCTGAGGAGAATTTCCCAGACGGACGGCATCGGCCAGATAGCGGCGAGTGAGACCTTCCAAGGTCTGTCGCTTTAGTTGCTCGCTGGCTTCCGCAGAGGGTGCTTCGAGAATATAAGTTCCGCGGCCCTGCTGGGTGGAGATAATCCCGGCCTCGTCCAAGAGGCGGTAAGCGCGAGCAATGGTGTTAAAATTCACACGCAATTCCTGGGCCAAGGCACGCACTGTAGGCAACTGGTCTCCTGGTCTTAATTTGCCGCTAGCGAGCAATCGTTTAACCTGCTCAACGATTTGAGCATAAATCGGGATGCCAGAACGAAAATTAAGCTCGAAATTCAAATTTTGTATCATTGTCTCATTGTAGCATTGTATAATTGTATCATTGTATACAATAAATTTATTTTGTCAAGTGTAACTGTTCTTTTTTTATGAACTCTTTTGCTTGTATTTAATAAAAGGAGGATTTTTTATTCGGCGTAACTTATCTCGAACTTTTTTGAGAAGCAAAAAATTAAGTATTATGTCCCCAAATTCAATAAATTCGGAAGCTGGAATCTTCGGCATTATCAAAACGACACTTTGGGCACTTCATAAGCGAAACTCTCCGTTTCCTCTGAAAAAGAATAACAACAGCGGGAAAAAAGTTAACTTGCTCTGGGAATTGCACGAACTACAGAATCCCGAGCAGGAGCAACAAGATCAGTGCCATGCCAAGGGCAAACATCACTGCGCCGGTAGCCAAGCGCAGCCTGCGCAGCTTCTCTTTGCGCCACATTTCTAGACGGGAGGCCGAGGTCAATCCTAATCCTACAGCAAGGGTGATGATGATGAAGGGCAGAATAAATATGGAATTGTATAGAAGCAAAAGCCATACGGCCTGCCTTTGAGTCGCGCTGCTGGCCAGCATGCCGATGACCACAATGTAAGGGCCAGAGGTGCAGGGCAGAAGAAAAAGGCTGGCTGCAAGCCCTACGAAAGAAGCACCGAGGACGGGCGTAACTCTGGACGTGCTGCGCTTGATCAACGGCTGCCAGCCCTTTGGCAGCTCCTCAATGCTCAGCCGCCTTCTCCAGAAAAAGTCTTTCATGTTCCAGAGCCCGATGAGAATGGCAAGGATGGAAACAATGATATAGGCAATATGCTGAATCCCCGAGCTCTGAACAGTGGAGAAAAGCCCAATGCCGATCAAGAAATAAGAAATGAAGGAAGCGACTGTAAAAGAAAAGCCTGCGCCCAGCACAGCCTTTCTTCTCCTGGAAGCAACCAGTATAGTCCCTAAGAGAAGGACAAGGACAGCTCCTGCACAGGGGTTGATGGCGTTTGCCGCAGCAGCCCCGACCAGAGCCGGCAGAGTGATTCCTGCCCTGAACTTTTCTTCCCGGCTTCCTTCCTTAAGCCGGCTGAGCGGGGAGGAAGCTTTCTGCTTCAGAGCGGTTCTAACTGCTTCTTCGATTTGTCTGAGGATGAGCCGGTTTCTTCCCTGAAAGGCTTCTTCAGCGATGAATATGGCCGGTGTCCCTTTTTTGAGAATATCTTTGGCTCGGTAGGCCCTGGCCAGGTCCAGCATCAGCTTGGCATTGCCTGGCTCGTGAATTTCGTAGGCTTTGACCTCGATAGGGTAATTCGGCTTGATTCTTCTTTGTAAGAAATCATCGATTCTTGCCGAATAAGGGCATCCCTTTTCATAGAAAAAGAGGAGCTCGGTGGCAAAAACAGAGGAGCCTAAAAAGAAAAAGAGAAGAAGCAAGACGATGGAGTGGCGGCTTTTTCCCATGACTATTCTTTTCTTTATATTTTTCCTGAAACAAGAAACTTGGTTCCCAGCTGTTGCTTCCATTCTTTCAGCCCGCCAACCAGGCTGATGAATTGCGAATACCCCTTCTCTCTTAACATCTTGGCCGCTCTGTCACTCTCTGTTCCATCCTCACAACAGAGATAGATGATGAGCTCAGCCGATAAGCTCTTCGAGACCTCAGCCAGCCATTGCTCCATCATTCTGGAAGGGACATTGATGGCACCGATGATATGTTCCTTGGCGAAGCCTTCAGGCGGACGAATGTCGATAAGGACAAAGAAGTTATAGGTCATTTCTCCAATCGGAGCTTGATAGGGCTCTAAAGAAAGGACCTTGCCCCTCACCTTGAGCTTTAAAGGGCTGAGACCTGGATTGTCGTAATGTATTTCGATGTTCTTATCGACCGAAGCACCCCCGTAGCCAAGACTTTCGAAGAGGAAATCCAGCTTGAGTTTCTCGCCAGGAGCAAGACTGCGCTGGCCGAGGGGCCTTGATTCGACGCAGGCCGCAAAAGTGCGGATTTCTTTGATTTGTGCTTTTTTGGAGCCTTTGTTCGAAATCGTGAAATTGACGCTGACGTTCATCCCCTCCCTTATCGTGCCGAAATCAAAAATTGATTTTTCTGCCGTCAATTCTTGCGTTCGAAGAAAAGAAGATGTGAAAAAAATTAAAAACAAAGCTAACGCAAGAATATTGAAAGACCTTCTCATGACTTCAATCTCCTTCGTGACAAAGAGAGCAAAGCCTGTGTATTTTCGAAACACCAAGCCTGATCCTATCCGAGAACAAACTAAAACTCTACTTTCCAGTTGATGGTGCGCAAGCCTTCTTTCCTGGGAAGACCGGCAAATCTCACCTCTAGAACATTGTCGGTAACTTTGTAGAAGAATATCTCTGCATCAGCATCAACCTTGGATACCGTCTTCCCTGGCGGGACATGGATGAAGAGGGAGTAAGGCGCCTCTTCCACGGTTTCCGCGACACCGCTCAAGGTTGACTTTTCTGAATCCCAGTCAAGCTTCTTTATGTCCACCGCGCCTGTTATGTGACGCGATGTAGCTAAAAGCTGCGGCCTCTCCAGCACAGATTTGACCACATAGACAGAGGTGCCATGGGCCGGGATTGAAGATTCGATCTTATCTTTGGCAATTTCTTTCAGCTTCTGGTCCCAGAAGTCGAAAATCAAATAGTCCTTGCCGCTCTCCAGCCCTAAATCATTGGCTAGGTCGATAGTCTTGACTTCTCCCTTGTCAGCCCAGTTGAAAACAGCCACGACATCATAGACGCCGGATTCGGCATTGACCTTTAAGTCTATGGCTCTTGGAAATTCTTTGACCTGAGGGCAGCACCAGACAACATCGTTCTTCTTGTTGGATTTTATCCTGTAAGGATAAAGGTCGATGGGAACGATGGGTGTAGTCGGTATGGTCTTGCGGTAAAGGTCGAGCCGCTTCTGAGGAAGCCTTGCCATGAAATCGCTGGCCATGTAGAGCTGGCCAGTGAGGGCAATCGCCGAGACGATTGTCTTCGCCTCATCCATGGTCAGCGGAGTGCGAACCATGACTGTGTCAGGGTCGCAGAACCAGATGATGTTGTTGAGATAATTGGCTCCGAAGAGGGAGTGGAAGTAAGTCTGCATCGATGTGCCGTCTTTTCTTTCCGGATACCAGACAGCTCTGTCGTCGCCTCCGGTTCTGGAGCCGTCGAACACGCCCAGGCAGAACCCGACCTCGTGCATGGCGCAGCCGTCAATGTAAACATCCCCGCCCAGAGTTTCTCGCAAGGCTTTCTGGGCATCCAGATAAGCTTCCCGGCTGCCTTTTGCCGGATTGAAAGCCCTCTCTTTGTTCTTATCATAGTAATCCATCCATTCTCCCCAACCAGCATCTTTAAGGTAGGTAAGACCCCAATCTTCCTTGAATATCTTGAACATCGGCTTTAAGTGTTTTTCAATCACTTCTGGATTAGAGTAATCGAGGTCGACCTCTGTGTCATCGCCGGTGCAGCAGGCAGGATGCAGCTTCCCATCTTTATCGCGCAAGTAGAAGTTCTCCGGATATTTGTCGGCCATCTCCGCCTTGGCATAGTTCGAGCCGTAGATGTTGACCCAGAGGCCCGGCTTCAAGCCTTTGCTCTTGATGTACTCGAAGACCCATTTCCCGCCCTTTGGAAATGTCTTTTTAGTCCAATCCAGGTAGCTGGCGTCATGACCCAAAGTGTAACAGGCATCGAGCTGGATGACTTGCATGCCGTAAGCTTTTAGATATCTGGCAATTGCATCTGTTTCTGCGACCATATCGGATTCAGTGGTGCCCATATAATAACAGTACCAGCTGCACCAGCCCACAGGAGCCGTCTTGAACCTGTTTGGAATGGGTCTGTAATCATTCAGGCCCAGGACCTTGATATAGTAATCAGGAACAAGGGAAATCTCGGCGCCCTCATCTGCAAAAATGGCAACATCCATCAATCTAGCGTCAGAAGGATTCCGCTTGAAGCTGCTTTGCTCTGGAAACTGGATAATGGTGTCGCTTTCGCGGTCGAACAGACAGCTGATATTTTTTGAGGAGACAAAGCCCAGCGATGTATAGAGGATTCCATTATCCTGGCTCTCTATCCTGGCAGGGATTCTGTTCTCTGCCGCAGGCGCAGCTCCCAGCAACAAAGCGCCGGCAGCAGAGCAGCTTATACTTAGCTTTTCTTGGTTCGCCTCGAATTTCCAGGTTGTACTTTCAGGGCTTTTTGTGATTATGGTCAGTGAGTCTTTTCTCGATTTTACAGACCACTTTGTAAGCGAAGAGACAGCTTCATCTATTTTCAAAGCGAGCTGGACATTCTTCAGCACCACACCCAGTTTTTCCTGACTGATGGTGAGGACTTCATTTTTTGCGTCTGTTTCTATGCTCCATCCATCCTTGTTGAATACAGAAATAGCAGGCTTGCAGCCTGAGAGCAGCCACAGACATAAGACTAACAGACATAGAGTTGATAATTTGATGATTAGTCTTGATTTGCTTTTCATTTTTTCCCTCCCTGATAAGTTTTTTGGATTTGTGAGTAAAAGCTCATAATTTCTTAACCAGATTATATTTCCTTCTCTAAAAATGCAAGCCTGATTTAATGCTGAAGGCTCAGGCTGGGTGTCGAGGAAACTATCTGAATAGCTCAGGCGGAGTGGCTCGAAAGCACGCTACTTTTGCCCCACTCTGCCTTCGCGCTCCGCAATCTAAAGCCTGAGTGCTCAGGCAGGGTGTGGAGCACGAAGCAGCT
>CAZJXZ010000058.1:8766-13915 GCA_964549955.1 uncultured Eubacteriales bacterium | reverse complement strand
TTTGACTCGCTGGGGCAAAAGCGGCGTGTCTTCGAGACACCCAGCCTGATCCATATCGAGGCTCTTCATTCAGAATAAGATATAGACCTCGGCCCTTTATTTGTCTAAAATAAGTCTTCATGGCGCGCTATTTTATCGGCACAGCCGGCTGGAGCTATCCAGACTGGGAGGGCATTGTCTATCCTGAGGAAAAATCAAAAGCTTTCCATCCGCTTGTCTTTCTGGCCCAGTACATCAATATCGTCGAAATCAACAGCACCTTCTACAGGCCGCCTTCGATCCGCATCTCTTTTTCCTGGATAAAAAAAGTTGAAAAATACCCAGATTTTCTCTTCTCGGTCAAGCTCTATCAGATATTCACCCACCAGAGGAAAGACTTCACTCAAAAGGATGTGGAGGATTTCAAGCTTGGAATAGAGCCTTTACGGGCAAGAAACAGGCTGTCCTCGATCCTCGTTCAATTTCCCTGGTCCTTTGCCCGCACCGCCTCTAACCTCGAATACCTGACCAGACTGTTCGAGCTCTTCGCCGACTATCCCCTAGCGCTGGAAATAAGGCACTCTTCCTGGAATAGACCAGACTTCTATGAGCTTCTCACAGAATACAAAGTCTGCTTCTGCAACATCGACCAGCCTATCTTTCAAAGCTCCATCAAGCCCAGCTCCGTCATCACCAATCCTCAATTTTCCTACGTCAGGCTTCACGGCCGAAATTACAAGAACTGGTTTAAACAGGATGCCGGTCGGGACGAGCGTTACAATTATCTTTACACAAAAGATGAGCTTGAAGAATGGATCAAGAGAATAAAAGACCTGGGAAAAGAGAGCAGCAAAGTCTTTATCATCACCAATAACCACTATCGAGGACAGGCATTGGCCAATGCCCTTCAAATCAAAAACATGATCACTGGAGAAAAACTGGACATTCCTGACCCCCTTCTCGTCCAGTATCCTTTTCTCAAGGAGATGATAAAGAAATCAAAAAAAGAGCAGCTCGATTTATTCCAAGAAAAATAAATTCAAAGATGAGCTACTGGTGGGAAAACAATTTCTTAAAAGCCAGGGGAGGTAAGCTCTATCTCGGCCAAAGGCAAGCGGCAAGGCTGGCAGCCGAGCATGGAACTCCTCTTCTTGTTTACAGCAAGGCTCGGATACTCTCCAACTTCAAAACGCTGCTCAAAACCTTCGCTGCCAAGACTTCCTTGGAAATAAGAATCTACTACGCCATGAAAGCCAACCCGCATCAAGGGATTCTCAAAATTGTCAAAAACGCCGGCGGCGGGATTGATGCCGCCTCGCCCGGCGAAATCAAACGAGCCCTGCGCGCCGGATTTTCCAGAGAAAAAATATTTTTTACCGGCACAAGCCTCAGCCTCGAGGATATCAAACAGGCATTCGCCCAACAGGGGATAATCGTCAACATCGATGCTGAAGAGCAGCTGGAGCTGATGAGAGAAGCCAGGGAAAAATGGTTTAAGAAGAAAAAGATCAAGGTTTCTTTGAGATGGAATCCGGGGATTGGAAGGGGGTTCAGCTCCAAGGTTGTCACAGCCGGCGAAAAGTCGTTTGACGGGACTCCGATTAAATTCGGCATCGAAGGAAGCAGGGTCATCGCAACTCTTGCCAAAGCTGCGGATTACGGCTTTACGCCTGCAGGGCTGCATCAGCACCTCGGCTCAGGCTGGACAAGAGAGGACCTTGAGCAGGTGAAGGTGGCTGTGGACAAGATGGTGGAGAAGGCTACAGAGGCTCAGAAGCAGGGTTTTTCACTCGAGTTTCTTGATTTTGGCGGCGGTTTCGGGCCCAGGTATTCCCCAGAGCACGAAGTCTTTCCGCTTGACGACTATGCTGAATACATTTCACGGAAAATTGAACGTTCGGCACTGAAGATAAGAGCCATTGCCGTGGAGCCCGGAAAGTATCTGGTCGGTGACGCCGGTGTTCTTCTGGTCAAGGTTGAGTACCTGAAAGAGAGCTACGGCAACCTTTTTGCCTGCGTCAATGCCGGAACCTTCAACGCTGTGCCCAGGCTTCCCATCTATGCCGAAGCCTACCATCATATCGTCAATTGCTCCAAGCTGGATGTCGGTGAAACGGCGCGGGTCACGATTGCCGGAAATCTCTGCGAGACAGGCGATGTCTTCGGAAAAGAGATGGAGATGCCGGTCCCGGAAAGAGGAGACATCCTGGCTGTGCTCGGAGCAGGCGCTTACTGCAGGAGCATGGCCTCAAATTTCAACCTGAGGGAAATCCCCAAAGAAATTATCCTCTGAGAATTCAACCCGACGCCATCAATATCCATTATCGGCAGAAGGAAAATCCGAGAATAAATGATTGCTGTCTCTATCTTTTAGATGACTTTGAAATTGGCTGTGGCCAGAGAGAGGTTATCGGTATTTGTAGGGATGGCTAGGGGAGATATTTCTTGGAACGAGCCGCAAAATCAAAGATGCCCTTCTTCCAGCACCTTGATTTTTATATGAGAAGGATACTTTTTTGAGCGGTGCACTCGGTGCGTGGCTTTTATAAAATCCTTTTCCTCGGCATGGTAAATATCTGTAAACTTCTGGGAGTTCCGATCGATGACAGGAAACCATGTGCTTTGCACCTGGACCATGATCCTGTGCCCCTTCCGGAAGCAGTGACACTTGTCGCGGAGGTCAAAGGCAATCTCCGTCACTTTATCCGGTTCCAGAGGCTCAGGCTTTTCGAAACTATTTCGGTATTTGCTACGGAAAACCTCTCCGGCAAGGAGCATCTCAAAATCACCCATCCTCACTTCCGGATTGGGGCTTTTTTCTGAGGCATCTCCCGGATAGACGTCGATCAGCTTGACGATCCAGTCCGCATCGCTTCCGGTCGTTGAAACAAACAGGTCGGCAACGACCGGCCCGGCTATGGTGATATCCTCGGTCAGGACATCGGATGTATACACAAGAACATCGGGTCTTCTCGATGCGAACCGCTGGTCTTCAACCATCCACAGATGACCTTGGCTCGTTCGTATCTCTGAGGACCAGGGCACCGGCTTGTTCGGGTCGCTGATGAAAGAATCCAAGTCATCGTCAGACTCCTCAGAAGGAGGGGAAAACGAAAGCTTTCCTTTGGAACGAAAATAGAGACATTTTTCCCTTGTCTTTTGTGGCGGCCAGGTTTCATAGGATTTCCATTGATTCGAACCCGTTTCAAAAACCAGCGCTTCTGGGAGTTTCATCTCCCCTTTATCCTTCAGGTAGTAGAGAAAAAAGGGGAATTCTACATTTTCCCTGAAGTATTCACTCGTCTTTGAATCAAAGTTGATATTGCCCAGATAGTCGCCGTCCATATTCGCCCATCCGCCGTGAAGCCAAGGGCCAACCACCAGGATGCTATTGTTCTTGGGATTTTTTTCTTCGATCGTGTAATAAATGCTCATCGGGCCGTAGAAATCTTCGGCATCAAACCAGCCCGCGACATTGAGGATGGGATGTTTGATGTTTTCGAGATACTGAAGGACATTCTGCTTCCTCCAGTATTCGTCGTAGTCGCCGTGTTCCATGTATTCGTTCCAGGTAGGCACGCTCTCGTAAAAGTATTTTTTGTTCACGTTGGCCAGAGGGCCGAGTTCAAGGAAAAATTTATACCCGTCCGGTGTTCCATACCTGAATCCTCCAGTCTGTGCAGCGGATGAGCCTGTTCTCGTGCGGGCATTGTTCGACAGCCACCCGAAAGTGTACATGAGGCGGAAGGCGCCGTTGTGGTGAAAGTCATCTCCTATCCACATATCTGAAGGAGAGGCCTGCGGAGAGGAAGCTTTGAGCGCCGGGTGGGCATCGATCATTCCCATGACCGTCTGCCATCCCGGGTAGGAGATTCCCCACTGCCCGACACGGCCGTTGTGGTTGGGGATGTTCTTGATGAGCCATTCGATAGTGTCGCACGTGTCGCTGCTTTCGTCGACATCCTGGGTGCCGCGTTTAACGGCTTTGTGAGGCTTCATCACAACGAAATCGCCTTCGGATTTAAACTTCCCCCTCACGTCCTGGTAAACGAAGATAAAGCCTTCTTCGGCATAGAGATGGTTGGGCCCCAGAATGGACCTGTAATCGTTGGGTCGATAAGAGCCGACCGAATAGGGCGTCCGCAGGAGAAGAATGGGATAGTGCTGGCTTTTATCTCTTGGAGCATAGACCTGGGTATAGAGCTTGACCCCGTCTCTCATGGGGATCATATACTCATCTTTGGAGTAAAGCTTCCTGACGGTGATCTGTCTTAAGAACATGGGGACGTTTTGTGCGTCCCTTTCATAAATCTTGTTCAGCTCAGGATATTTTCCGTATATTTCAAGAGCCTTGTTGTAATATTCCACGGCCCTTTCAAGCTCGTTATTCCTCATGTAAGCAAAGGCCAGGCTGTCATAAGTGTTTGCAGACTTAGGATAATCGGACAAGTTTATCTTGAATACGGCGATGGACTCCTCGGTCTTGTTCATCTCCATAAGGAGCCTATACCCCACACGGTTAACTTCCATCTCGTCAAAATAAAAAGTATCTCTGTGATTCGCTTTGAGGTCTTCATATTGTTCTACGGCAGCCTTTATGCCTTTCTCCAAGATGGTTTTTTGGAGTGCTTCTGCAGCGGATTTTTTTGTTTTTTCCTGAAATGTGGAGAGACCGTTAGAGCCAGGGCCAGCAGGAGCGACCGAATACCAGAAAATCAAAAGAAAAAATACGATAAAAAGAAAATTCCTCTGCCTGCTCATTCTTTCCTCCTTACCAAAGATAATCACCTAGCCAGAATAAATTTCAAGTACAAAAATTAGAATTTTAATCTTTATTTTTCAATTTTATTACATTCTCTTCAAGAGACAGGAAGCAGGGAAATCGTCGTGAAAAAAGGAGAATCGCGATGGCTCTCGTCTTTTCTCATCTTCCTTTATTCGTAGCGCAGGGATTTGACTGGGTCGGCCAAGGCCGATTTGATAGCTTGATAGCTGACCGTTATTAGGGCAATAAGAAAAGCCAAAACCGCGGACAGCAGGAAGGGCTCGACACCGATCGCCGTCCTGTAGGCGAAGTTCTGCAGCCAGCGCCGCATGCCCAGAAAGGCGAGCGGCCAAGCGATGATGTTGGCCAAGACCACCCATTTGGTGAATTCTCTGGAAAGGAGCA
>CAZJXZ010000058.1:0-8666 GCA_964549955.1 uncultured Eubacteriales bacterium | reverse complement strand
AGGGGCGATATAGGTCACGATGGGCACGATCGCCTGATGCAGGGACTCATAGTTGAAATCACGGACGACACCGATGACTCTGCCTTTCTTATCAGGAGCAAATGTCTCGAAAGCCGTGCCGACAGCCTCCTCCGGGCTCTTGAATCCCAATCGCCTCACCGCCGTCTCGTTCAGGATGAAGGCTTCCTGCTCGTCCGTCGGGTATTCAATAGAGAAATCCCGGCCGGCGATGATCTTCATCCCGTAGGTCTTGAAGAAATCACGCTCCACTCGGTTGTGGGGCATTTCGAAAGCGTTGCGGACCTGCTTCCCCTCGACTTCGGCCTGAAATCCCGGACTATCGAGGAGTCGGCCGGTCGGCGCCCTCTTCGACAGAGTTGCAGCCAGAATGCTGCTTTCCTGGAGCAGGGCGTTTTTGATATCGGCCCAGCGATTGATGATTTCGCGGTCGGCCGGGATCATGAGAATATTTTCCCGGTCGAAGCCCAGGTTGGCGGTCTGGATGAAACGCATCTGGTCGGAGATGACGCTCACGCAAAAAATCAGAGCAATGGAAATGGCGAACTGAAAGACGACCAGCGCCCTGCGCAGGACTGCACCTCCAGTCCCTCTGGTCAGCTCACCCCTGAGGATGGTCGCCGGACGGTAGGAAGCCAGGTAGAGGGCCGGATAAAGGCCGGCAGCCAGCCCTGTGACCAGGAATCCTGCTGCCAGCACAAGAATGTTCTTGGGGAGGAAAGCTTGGCTGAGGCTCAGGTGGCGTGCGGTGAATTGGCTGAATGAGGGGAGGGCAACGACCGCCAGCCCCAGAGCCAGCACGAGGGCGATGAGAGTGATCAGGAAAGATTCACTGAGGAATTGGACGGCCAGAGTCTTTCGGGCAGCGCCCACGACCTTGCGCAGACCGACTTCCTTAGCCCGTTTCGAGGCACGCGCCGTGGACAGGTTCATGAAATTGATGCAGGCGATGGTTAAAATAAAGAGGGCGATGACGGTGAAAAGAACAACATAGCGGATGTCGCTGTTTGGCTCGAACTCTTTCCGCGTGTGGGAATGGAGATGAATGTCCCTGACCGGCATGAAGCGGAGAAATATGTAAGAGCTTATCTTGACCAGACGACCCTGTTCGTCCTTGCGGGCAGGGAAATGTCGGTCGAGAAAAGCTGGGATCTTGGCTTCCATGTCCGAGCCATCCACGCCTTTGGCCAGGCGGGCATAGACCGCAGTCACGTTATCGGAAAAGTTTCGGGTGCCGTGGAAGTAGTCGTTGTCGCCGCTGCCGTACAAGCCTTTAAGAGTGAGGTAGGAAGCAAGGAAATCGAAGTGGAGGTGGGAATTCGGCGGGACGTCCTCCATGACGCCAGTAACCTGGAACAGGAGTCGGCCGTCCATCAAGATTGTTTTCCCTAAGGGATCCTCATCCCTAAAATATTTCTTGGCCATGGATTTGGAAAGGACAATGGCGCCCGCGTCTTTGAGGGCGGTCTCCGCGTCCCCTCGGATGAGCGGAATGGAGAGAATCTTGAAAGTTTCGGGCTCGGCGAAAAACAGCCGTTCTTCACTAAAGGCGATCTCTCCCGCTTTAAGGACGGTGTTGTCTATCCCGTACATGCGGGCGATTTCCTCAATTTCCTTGAATTCATTCTTCAAGAGCGGGACAAAGGAGGGAGCGAGTGTGGCGAAACCTTCACCGAGAGAGCCGTCGGCATCATACCATGACCTCTGGATGCGGTAGATGCGGTCAGCATAACTGTGATATCTGTCGAAACTGAGCTCATCACGGACATAGAGCAGGATGAGCAGGCATACGGCCAGGCCCACGGCCAGACCGGCGACGTTGATCAAGGAAAATCCCTTGGACTTGCGGATATTCCTCCAGGCGGTTATGAGATAGTTTCTTATCATTGCCAGACCTCCCCATTTTGACTTCTGAGATTGAAATTAATGAATCCGTTGTCGCGAACCGGGTCTCTGCTCAAGAATTACCTTCGCTAATATATTTATTAATATAAACGGAATTAAAGAAAAAAGGTTGCCTGGTCATTTATTGAAGGCATTGCGGTAGACTGCTTCACAGTAGAAAAATAGTCGGCAATAATCCAGGGTCGAGGACAGTCTTCTGCGGATGAGCTCAGGCTTCTTCCAGACTTCTCGGGCGGTGCTTGACCACTTTCGCCTTGACCATATAAATCACATCCTCGGCAATATTTGTCGCATGGTCGCAGATTCGCTCCAGATGGCGGGCAACGAGGATGAGGGCAACAGCCCGTGGCGCTGTCGAAGGGTCTTTCATCAGGTAATCATTGATGAGCTCTGACTGGACGAGGTTTCTCAAAGCGTCGGCCTTGTCGTCACGCACGATGACTTTTTTCGCAAGCTCCGGGTCATGATTGATAAAAGCATCGATGGCGTCTTTAACCATGCTCTGAGCGAGTTTGGCCAGCTTGGGGATGTCAATCAACGGCTTGAGTTGAGGCTTGTCGGCGATTTCCAGGACTCGCTCAGAAATATCCACGGCTAGGTCGGCAATCCTTTCCAGGTCTGTTCCAATCTTCATCGACATGGCGATGAAGCGCAGGTCGATGGCCATCGGCTGGAAGAGAGCGATCAAATCCAGACATTTTTCGTCAATGATGAGCTCCAACTTATTGATTCTTGAGTCCTGGTCAATGACCTGTTGAGCCTTTTTCCGGCTCAGCTCCTTCAAGGCTTCGATGGACTTGCCAATGGCTTCTTCAGTGAGCCGGGCCATAGACAAGGTTTCTTTATTGAGTTCAGCCAATTCTTTATCAAAATATCGTTCCATATCGACCTCCAGAATAAGCCGATAGCTTGCAATTCAGAACTCGCGGCAAGTTGTTCTTGCCCACGAAAGTCCGCTGTCAGCTATGAGCTTATTTTTTTACCCGAATCTTCCCGTGATGTAATCCTCAGTCCGGGAATCTTGCGGTCGAGTGAATATCTGACTCGTCTCACTGAGCTCTATGAGCTCGCCCAAAAGAAAATATCCTGTGATATCAGAAACGCGGGCAGCCTGCTGCATGTTGTGAGTGACGATGACGATGGTATATTTCTTCTTGAGCTCGTACATCAGTTCCTCGATTTTCGCCGTGGCCATGGGGTCCAGGGCAGAACAGGGCTCATCCATCAAGAGGATTTCTGGTTCAACGGCAATCAACCTGGCGATGCATAATCGCTGCTGTTGCTCGTCGCTCAGGGCCAGGGCCGACCTGCCCAGCTTATCCTTGAGCTCTTGCCAGAGATGGACAGACTCAAGGCTCCAACGGACTTTCTCCTCGAGCGCTTTTTTATTCATGACTCCGTGGACTCGAAGCCCATAAGTGACATTATCCGAGACAGAGAGGGGAAAAGGATTCGGCCTCTGAAAAACCATTCCGACTTTTTTCCTGAGCTGGAGCAAATCAATATCTCTTCGGTGAATATCCTGGCCGTCGATGATGACACTGCCGCTCGTCCTTACCCCTTCGATGAGGTCATTCATCCTGTTCAAGCAACGCAAAAACGTGGATTTGCCGCAGCCCGAGGGCCCGATGAGAGCCGTGATCTTCCTTTCTTCAATATTCAGGGTGATATTCTTCAAGGCCTGAAACTTTCCGTAGAACAGTGACAAATTGTTGACTTCGATAATATTCATCTTTGACCCATTTCCATTTTATTTTCTCACTGTTCGCAGCTCAGGAATAATTGAAAACCGACCATCAGCCAAACCTCCCTGAAATATAATCATCTGTCTTCTGCTTGTCGGGCGCAGTGAAGATTTTATCCGTCGGCCCGATCTCGATGAGCTCTCCGCCGAGGAAAAACGCTGTGCGCTCAGCCACTCGCGCCGCCTGTTTTGTGTTGTTTGTCACCAGGATGATTGTATAAGACTCTTTGAGCCGCCTCAGAGTATTTTCTATTTTCATCGTGGAAATCGGGTCAAGGCCGGATGTTGGCTCATCGAGAAGAATGAAGTCAGACTTAAGCGCCAAAATGCGGGCAATGCACAAGCGCTGCTGCTGTCCGCCAGAAAGTCTCAAGGCACTCGAAAAAAGTCTATCTTTGACCTCTTCCCAAAGCCCGACCTGTTCCAAGCTGGAGGCTACGAGCTCGTTGAGTTTTTCTTTGTTCTTCTGCCCGGCGAGGCGGGTTCCAAAGATGACATTCTCATAAGTGGAGCGCGGCAGAGGCACAGGTGTGGCGAAGACCATCCCCAGCTTGCGCCGCAGTTCGACAACACTCACCTCTGGGGCATAGATATTCTGACCGTTGACCTCGATCGTTCCCTCTATCCTTGAGTCCGAGATCAAGTCGTTGAGGCGGTTTAGAGAACGGAGGAAGGTGGATTTCCCGCTTCCGGCAGGGCCGATGATTCCTAAAATCTCGTTGCGGCGGACCTCAATCTCGAGCTCTTTCAAGGTCTGGATATTGCCAAAATAATGGCTGAAATTTTTAACCCTGATCGCTATCGGGTCTTGATTCAGAGAGCTCATCTTCGTTCTATGAATATTTGCGTATAAATTTTTCCATCAGGTAGTAAGTGATGATGTTGACCATTAAAATGGCGATGATCAACACCGCTGCTGTTCCATAGGCATTGGACATGGAAATTCCCTCACGGGCTAGAATATAAAAATGTACGGCCATTGTCCGCGAAGAAGAAAAGAGCGAGGTCGGAATGCGGAGGGCGCTGCCGGCGGTAAAGATCACGGCTGCTGTCTCTCCGATGCTCCGTCCCATGCTCAAAATAATCCCAGTCACAATTCCGGGAAGAGCAGCTGGCAGAACCACTCGGGTCACCATCTGCCATTTCGTGCTTCCCAGGGAGAAACTTACCTGCCGGTAAGCCGCAGGCACGCTCTTGATGGCCTCTTCGCTGGTGCGAATAATGGTGGGCAGGATCATAAAGGCCAGAGTCAGTGCGCCGCTCAAAATCGACCAGCCGAATTTGAGCTTGTTGACAAAAAGGATAAATCCAAAGAGGCCGAAAATAATCGAAGGAATGCCTGCCAGGCATTCGGCGCCAAAACGGATGATTCGAGTGATTTTATTCTCAAAAGTATATTCTGTGAGGAAAATGGCTGTGCCCACGCCAAGGGGCGTGGCCACAAGAATCGCCAGCAGGGTCAAAGCTAAAGTCCCGATAATCGTCGAGAAAATCCCTCCGGCCCTCCCCATATCAACCGGATTGGCTGTCAAGAACTTGGAGTTCACAACTGGGAGCCCCTTTCTCAGGATGAAGACAATAATCAGAAACAGGATGACAACAGTGACCAAGGTGCAGAAAAAGAGGGCAAAATGAATAACTTTTTGTTCGTGGCGGGGATTCAGGTGCATTCTAAGTTCTTCTCCGTCTCCTCCCTGAGGTTATATTGGCAGCCGTGTTGAGAATCATGATGATGATGAAGAGGATGACTCCTGTGGCAAAAAGAGCCTGGCGGTGCTCGCCGCTGGCATAGCCCATCTCGAGGGCAATGTTCGAGGTGAGCGTCCGCACCGGGTCTAGAATGGAGCCTGGGATGCTGATGGCATTGCCGGCAATCATGATGACCGCCATCGTCTCGCCAATGGCACGCCCCATGCCCAAGATAATGCTGGCAATGATGCCGGAGCGAGCTGCTGTCAACAGCACCATTTTAACCGTTTGCCAGCGTGTCGCGCCAAGAGCAAGAGAGCCTTCCCTGTAGCTCGAGGGGACGGCGAGCAAGCTGTCGATGGAAATGCTGATAATCGTCGGCAGAATCATGATGCCCAGGATGATGGAGGCGGCGAGAACAGATAGCCCCGGCCCTCCCAGCGTGTTCCTGATTAGCGGGACAAGGATGATCACCCCGATAAATCCATAAACGACAGAAGGAATCCCGGCCAGAAGCTCGATGATCGGCTTGACCACTCTTCGCAGCTTTTTCGAGGAAAACTCCGTCAAATAGACAGCACAGCCCAGCCCGAACGGGACGCCGATGATAAGTGCGCCCAGAGTGACCATCATCGAGCCGGTGATCATCGGCAGCAAGCCAAAGCTTTTTTCTGAAGGATACCAGTCCAGGCCTCCCAGGAAGTTTTTAAACCCGTATTTCAGCATGATCGGGCTGCCTTCGCTGAAAATAAAGACGGTGATTACGGCCAGAATAGAGACGGCTGAGAAGGCGACGACCAGCAGCGCCAGCCGGATGAGTTTTTCGTTTCTTTCGAGCCGGTTCATCAATTCCTCATCGTGACTGAACAGGAATCAAGCCTTCCATCTTAATCAGATTCTGCCCTTCCTCAGAAAGGACAAAATCGATAAAATTTTTTGCCTCCCTTGAAGGGGGGCCGCAAGTCACAAATAAGAAAGGCCGGACAAGCTCATATTGATTAATCAGAATGTTTGCCTCTGTGGCTGCGACCCCATCCAAGCTCAAGGCTTTGACTCTCTCATCGACCAGGCCGAGGGAAATGTAGCCGATCGAATCTGGGTCGCCGGCGACAATCTCTCTGACCGTTCCATTAGAATCTTCGACAATGGCTCCCTTGAAGACCCGGACTTTGCCCATGACCATCTCTTGAAAGGCTCCTCTGGTTCCTGAACCCTCTTCCCGGGTGACAACATCAATGGTCTTATCCCTGTTTGAGATTTCCTTCCAGCTTTGAATTTTTCCAGAAAATATATCTCTTATCTGCTCGAGGCTTAGTCCGGTGACAGGATTCGTGGGATGAACGATGACTGCCAGCCCGTCCCTGGCGACGACAATCTCTGTCAGGCCTTTTTCCTCTGGCTTGAGCTCTCTGGAACAGGTGCCGATGTCGGCAGCTCCGGAGAAAGACGCCTGGATTCCAGCGCTCGACCCTCCTCCTTGGACGTTGACCACACGGTCAGGATATTTTTTCATGTAAATCTCGGCCCAGCGGTCGGCAAAAGGCTGGATGCTTGTCGAGCCAGCCACGATCAGCTCTTTTCTGGCTCCTTTAGAGCAACCGGAGAGAAGGCCGATGGCCACAAGACAAAAACAGGCAAAAACGACTTTCTTCATTTTCTCTATTGAATCAGATTCAACTGCCAGAAATCAAGCATCATTATCTGGAGATGAATTCGGCCGGAATGTCGCCAATGCCACATTTCTTTTGAGATAGGTCATCGGTCCACAGACCTCTGAAACATTTTGAGGAAACTCAGCTATCTCTATTAAACTGAGCATCTTTTTGATAAGCTTCTCTTACATGGTCGTTGATTCTTCTTTCTCTATAATGTTTCTTTGTTTTTTAGGAGCGAATCTGAAAAGCAGCTTTACTGAAGTGCCAAATTAAGCCCATCTTCGAACAAATGAGCGCTAAAAATATTAGGGAATTGCGGCGAGCCATCGGCCTTCCTCAGGCAACGGCCATGGTCGTGGGGACTATCATCGGCGCCTCAATCTTTGTCCAGCCGTCTGAAATAACAGGCAAGGTGACTTCTGTCATCGGAGTTTTCCTGGTGTGGTTGATATCAGGCCTGTTGACATTCTTTGGCGCTCTGGTCTGCGCTGAGCTATCCTCAATCTTTACTCAAACAGGCGGGGTCTATGTCTATCTCAAAGAAGCCTATTCCCCTTCGATCGGATTCTTGTGGGGCTGGGCCATGTTCTGGAGCATGCATTCCGGGATTATTGCTGCCATCGCAGTCATCTTCGCCCGCTATGCCGCCTATTTCCTGCCGATGAGAGATGCTTCAATCAAGGCCTTGGCTATTGCTGCCATAGTGATAATCTCCGGGATTAATTACATCGGCGTGAAGCAAGGCAGCAGGCTGCAATCTCTCTTTACCCTGGGAAAAATCCTGGCCATAGTTTTTATCATTGTTGCCGGCTTTGTCCTCGGCTCAGGTCTGCCTCATCATTTTGTCACAGGCGATATCGCGCCTTCACATCTATCTGTCAGCAATTTTCTCCTCGCTCTGGTAGCAGGATTATTCGCCTTTGGCGGCTGGCATATGGTCACTTATAATTCCGAGGAAACAATCAACCCTCAAAAGACGATTCCCCGCGCTCTAATGCTCGGAACAATCATCGTTACTCTCTGTTATATTGCCTTGAACGCTGTCTATATGTACGTATTGCCGCTCAGTTCTGTAGCTTCCTCTAGCCGGATTGCTGCTGATGCGGCAGACGCTCTTCTCGGCTCTGGGGGCGGAGCTTTTATGTCCGCTTTGGTTGTCTTCTCTACGTTCGGCGCTTTAAGCGGCATTATCCTCTGCGGACCCCGCGTCTATTATTCCATTGCTCAAGACGGCCTGCTGTTCCGCTGGATTGGCAGAATCCATCCCCGCTACCGCACTCCTTCCAGGGCGATTGTCATCCAAGCCATCTGGTCTTCGGTTCTTGTTGCCACAGGCACCTTTCGCACGCTCTTCACGAGAGTTGTCTACACCGAATGGATTTTTTTCGGCCTTATGGCTATTGGCCTTTTCTTGCTCCGACGCAGGCCTGACATCGTTCGCGGCTATCATATCTGGGGCTACCCCCTAGTGCCGATTCTTTTTATTTTTTCATCTTTTGCCATAGTTGCCAATCAACTCGTCTCAAACATTGCAGAAAGCTTATTTGGCTTATCCCTTGTTTTCCTCGGATTGCCCGTTTATTATCTATGGTCAAGAGTTAAGAAAGGATAAGCAAAGGAGTCAGGCCAATGATGGTCATTGATTTTCATAACCA
>CAZJXZ010000057.1:0-14202 GCA_964549955.1 uncultured Eubacteriales bacterium | reverse complement strand
AGAGATTTGGACGAAGCCTGGAAGATCGTGCTCAGAAACCAGTTCCATGACATTCTGGACGGCTCGAGCATCGGGATCGTCTATGATGAGACGGAAGGCTTCTATAAAGAAGCATTCGAAAGGGGAAGGCGGGCCCTTGATTTTTCCTTAGAGACAATCACCAACAACATCGATACAAGGGGAGAAGGGAAGCCGTTTGTTGTCTACAATCCACTCTTATGGGAAAGAACAGATGCAGTTGTGGCCGAGATTCCTCTTGAGAGGAATTCGAGCACGATAAGAATATTGGATGCTGACGGAAAGGAAGTGCCGGTTCAAATCATCAGGAAATTCGAGAGGGATAACAGAAGCTTTTGCCGTTTTGTCTTCGTAGCTTCGAAAGTTCCTTCGCTGGGCTATAAGGTTTATCGAATTGTTAGCAGCGAAACTTCGCCGGTATTCAAAACCTCACTCCGTGTATCAGAAACAGAAGTCGAGAATGAGTTTTACCGGATTTCGTTGAATCCTGCGACCGGCTGGATAAAGAGCCTTTTCGACAAGGTCAATAACCGGGAGGCTCTGTCCGGAGAAGGGAATATACTCCAGGCCATCGTCGATGAGCCGGAATCGATGTCTGCCTGGGAGCTTGGATTGAAGGATAAATTCTGGAACATCGGTGAGAAAGGGGCGAGGATTGAAATCCTGGAGAATGGCCCGGTAAGAGGAATAATCCGTGTCAAGAATATCTTCAGGGATTCTCTTTTCCAGCAGGATATCATTCTTTACCATAACCTCACGCGCATCGACTGCCATCTTCATCTCGACTGGCAGGAGAGGAACTTGATGATAAAAGCTTCCTTTCCAGTCAATGTCAAGAATGAGACGGCTAACTTTGAGATACCCTTTGGCTTTATCTCCAGGAAAGCGGACGGAACCGAAGTCCCGGCCTTGAAATGGATAGATGTTGCTGACAGCTCAGGAGATTATGGAGTGAGCCTTCTCAATGATTGCAAGCACGGGTTTGATGTCAAAGGCAGCACGATGAGGCTCTCTGTCATCCACGGCGCAACCTCTCCTGACCCTGAAGCAGATAGGGGAGGGCATGACCTACTTTATTCTCTTTATCCACATAAGGGAACATGGAAGGAGGCAGGGAGCATAAGGCAAGGCTATGAGTTGAATAATCCCTTGATGGGCAGAGTGGCGATGATTCATGCCGGCAGACTGCCCTCAGCCTACTCCTTTGCCAGGATTGAGCCTGAGAATGTCATCGTGAGCTCATTGAAGAAAGAGATGGGTTATGATAAGAGGAGCCTGATGCTGAGGCTCTATGAAGCCTACGGCAAGAAGACAGAGATGAAGGTCACTCTTCCCTGGCCCTTTGAAGCAGTTGAGACGGATTTGCTAGAAAGACAAATCAAAAAATTAGAGGCCAGCGGCGATTCACTCCGCTTGAGCATCGAGCCTTTCGCAATAAAAACAATAAGGATAACGAGAAAGTCCTCTTAAGAGTCAGCTTGCGCTCTTCTTCCATTATAAGTGCAATAATAAAAGTGTCATCGCGAGGAGAAGCCGAAGCCGCAAACTGAGCGTGGCGGGAAGCAACGCGGCGATCCGACTGAGTCATTGTCAAGAACGCAGTGACGAAACAATCCGAATAAATTTATTTAAAGAGATTGCCACGGCGCTACGTGCCTCGAAACGACTTCGTCGGATGGCCACGTTCCCTTCGGTCGCTCGCAATGACAGTATAAAAATATTTATTGCGTTTATATTAGTAAATAATAACAGCTTTGATGATTTATTTATAGATGTACCCCCCTAAAGTAAAAAAGCTACGGGCTAGAAAATCCGCGCGGGAAATTTAGCTTTTATTCCAAAAAATATTTGGAATCTTGAGTCTTAAAGATTTTTTCTCTCTGGGATCGATGGGATTACCAAAAGAGGGGATGTTTCCATCTGACAAAACAGCCCGAGGATTATCCGTGACCAAGGCTTGCGCTTTCTCTTTGCCGATGATCATCTCAGCTTTCATCACAGCTTCTGAAAGCCAGGGTGCCAGAGTCCGTGAGTTGTGACAATCGCTGGCTATGAAATGAATCAAATTTAATTCTAAAAAGTGCAGCACGGCCTCCTCGACTCTTTTTCCGTAGAGTCCGGAGAAGCTTCCGCCATTTGCTTGGGAAAGCGCCCCCATCTCGATGAGCTCATAGAGCAGAGACGGATTTTTGACAAAGACGGAGTTTCTTTCTGGATGGGCAATGATGGGCGTAATGCCTTCGCTCATCACTTCAAAAAAAAGATTTCTCACACCGGCGAAGACATGGTCAGAAGGGAATTCGACAAACATGTATGAACTTTTATTCAAGGTCAAATAGCGTTTATTTTGTCTTATTTCTTGGATGAGATTGTGAGAAATATGAACTTCTGCTCCAGCAAGGACTTCGACACCGACATGCTTTTCCCATAAAACCTGGCTAAGCTCATCTCGTTTTCTTTCGATAATGCCCAATTCTTCATGAATAAGCCCTTCACGAAAAAGATGAGGCGTGGCAACAATTTTTTCAATTCCGTACTTCTCTGCCATTCTTGCCATCTCAAGAGACTCTTCAAGGTTTTGGGCTCCGTCATCTAAACCTGGAAGAATATGAGAGTGCAAATCAATCATCTTTTTTTTAAAAGCGAAAGGGATAAAAAAGAAAGCTCTAAAATGGGAATCGGGAAAAGATTATAATCTAAAAAGCCGTTTCAGGCACATAAACGACATCATTCTCTTTGAGCTGAATATCTTTCTTCTTTCCTTTTATGATGCTCCTCACATTCACTTTCATCTGCCTTTCTATTCCCTTCTCATCTTTCCTTTTAATCACGACGCCGCTCTTAGAAGCTCGGTCTGAAAAGCCGCCGGCCTGGGCAATAGCCTGGAGAAGAGTAGGAATATTGGATCGCCTGACTTCAAGAGCGCCTGGATTCCTCACCTGTCCAAAAACATAGACAAGAACGATCTTATCAATGGGAATATTGATGATATCATTGGGCTGAAGAGGAATATTCAACTCGGCCTTGCTTTTTAAGAATAATTCCTCGATGGAAACTTTCAAAGTTCTGTTGCTGCCATCTTTCTGTTGGCGGATGATGCTGATTTCATCTCCAGCCTCGTTGGTCAAGCCCCCGGCCTGAGAAATAATGTGCAATAAGGTTTGATTTCTAAGAAGTTCGTAAGAGCCTGGATTTTTGACAGCGCCCAGAACGGAGACTTTTCGGCTCTGATATTCTTTGATAAAAACTGTCACCTGGGGATTCTGCAGATATTTTTCTTCGAGAAGCTGGCTCAACTTTCTTTCGAGCTCGGTCTTGGTTAAACCTTCGACCTCGATTTCTCCGACCAAAGGAAGAGTGATTTTTCCATCTTCTGAAACGCGCACGGTTCTATTCAAATCATTCAAGCCGAAAACACTGATATCCAGGAGGTCTCTGGCGCCTATTCTATAATCCGTTATGACTTTTTCCTGTTCCTGAGAAAAGGTCGATAGTGTAAATAAAAATAGTGTAAATAAAAAAAGAATTGTTATGAAAATGAATATCCTGCCTTTCAATTTTTTCTCCTAAAGTGATTTAGCGACTTCGTCGGAACGCCACATCGCCTCCCGCCTTACTCCGCTTGCAGCTTCGGCTCCTCTTCGAGATAACATTTATTTATTGCGTTTGTAGTAGTACTAAATATGACAAAACGCCGTTAGCATTCATATTATTCTTGAAAAAAGATATCTTTTTAAAGAATAGAAATTGTGAAATTAAAAGGTATTGATTTTATCTATTGGCTTTTCGTTTCCCCGCTTGTTTTTGGTCTAAGCTTCCTTTAGTTATTGACGTTACCAGGATTATTTGGTGGGGGATTGTTTGGAGGCTTTGGAGGCTTTGGATTGTGCGGTGACGGGTCATCTTCATCTTCATCGTTGTCGCCATCATCATCGCCTTGTTCGTCGCCCTGATCATCGCCATTGTCATCGCCTTCAATGTCGCCCTGATCATCGCCTTGCTCATCACCCTGGTCATCGCCTTGCTCGTCACCCGGATCATCGCCTTCAATGTCGCCCTGATCATCGCCTTGCTCATCACCCTGGTCATCGCCTTGCTCGTCACCTGTCGTTCCAAGCGTGCCGAGTACGATTGGCTCAGAAGAAGCCATTATCCTTACAGTTCTAATAACCTTCGTGTCCTTTGCAGAATCTCTCTTGCTAAATAAAGAAAAAGAAACTTTTGATATTCGCTCTGCTTGAACTCCAATCAAATTCCTAACTTTGTAATCTCTCCCTTTTGCGTTGATGCTGACCAGATATAAGCCTTTCTCAATACCCTCTATTTTAAAGCTTCCCAAATTATCAGATTCTACGCTTCTATAAATAGCACCCGTGGATATATTTCTAATTGTAACAACCCCCTTTTCTAAAGGAGTTGTCCTGTCCGCTCTATAGACAAATCCGATCAAATTCCCCTTGTTTTCTCCCTTACCAAGTAGAAAAAATGGTATACACAGCAGCATAAGAAAAAAAACAAACAGAACAGTTAATTTTTTTATATTTCGCTTATTTCTCACCTTAGCTCTCCTTTCCATATTTTTATGTAGCATTATCGTATCCGTCCTTAATCCATTTGTCAATAAGAATTTTAAAGAAATTTTAACATTTTTCCTCCTATTCTTAGTGATATACAACCCTATTTATAGTAATACTCTGGTTGATAACCCCGATCTCTAGTGAGTTCTCTCCCACCCTTGAATTCAGAGAAAGCGAAATAGCCCCACCTTTTAAATAATCCTCCCAAATTACCCATCCGTTAAAATAAACACTCACCAAGGACGGAGTCCTTCCTTCGCTTTCCCCAAAATGCAGATCCAAAATAATCTTCTCCCCGTCAAGAATAAGCTTATGAGATAAACTTTTTCCCTTACGTATCGAAAAAGGCTTTGGCACGACTTCTCTCCGAGACACAATCCTCTTTATCAGCTCATTAACCTTGATAAGCCCTCTCTCTTCGTTCAACCGCTCATAATTGCGCCGCATCCTTAACAAAGTCTCAAGATTCTCAGGCTCTATCTCAGCCGCTTTTCGATAAAAATCGCCGGCATCATAAATAAAATCAACCTTTTCATAAGAATCCCCTAAGAGCTGTAAAACTTTCACATACTCCTCCCTCTTTCCTTCAGGTATAACCACAAAACTCTGCTGAAAAACGCGCCCCATCTTAACAATATCCCGGTACCTATTCTGCTTGTAATAAAGCAAGACCTGGAAAGAAAGACGGTCCAAATCATTTAAACTCGTCTCAAGCTTATCAGCAATCAGGCCCCGATCTTTAAGATAGCTCTCAAGTTCTCCCACTGCCGAAACCTTATCCTCAATCGATAGATACTCACCTAAATAGCCTTTAACCTCCTTCAGCTCCGTGCCCTCCTCTAACCGACACTTCGCCAGATTCAAAAGGACAGACTTCCGCAGGCGATTGTAATCGGATAGATCAATTAGATTCTCTCTTGCCAGATTCTGATAAAACTTTATACTTTGAAGCCTGTCCAAACAGCTCTTAAAACGCCCAAAAGCCTCCTTCACCCGAAAATATATAAACTCCTTCTCCCCTGAAGCGTACTCTTTCTTTGCCTCTTCAAATTCTAATAATTCAGCCCTGGCTAGAATCCTCTGTCTCTGCTCCAAGGACAGAGATTTCTCGCCAAGATAGCGGGCATACATGCGGTAGGTCTCCGCATCAGCAGGTAGAATTTTCTCCATAACTCCGTAATCTTTAACATTCATCTCCCAGATGTTCATCAAACTCCGCAGCTTCCCAACATCCTTGCCCTTTCCTATCTTCCTCAAGACATCCACAGTAAAATCCCTTTCTTCCTTCGAAAGCTCACCCCATCGAGAAAAGAGCGCTTTTCCCACCTCAAAAAATATCCGGTGGTTATGGCCAAGAAGGAGTGCTGTCTTTTTATACTCATCATAGGAATTTCCATATGAAACTGAAGAGACGTAGCTTGTCAAAAGAAGCGTTTGAGCCAAACGAAAATGACTGAAATAAGAAGCTGGGTTGATTTGAATAGAGCGTTTGAAATTTTGTATGGATTCTTGAAGATAAGTTTCACTTTTCTGTTGATCTTTTAGATTCTGTTTTCCTAAATCAAGATAAACCTTTCCCAGCTCATAAAAAACAAGGTCGTTCAGGGGATAAAATCGGCTCGCCTTTTTGAGGGTCTCCATCTTTTTTCTGTCGTCTGCTGTTTGCTTCGCCTGATAATACAGATGACTGTTCCAGTAAATTACAATATTTACTGCCGCAACTACCAGGATGGCAGATATGAAGATGATTCTTTTAAAAATACTCATTTCTCTGCTTTTTGCTCCTTGTTGCCTGACTTTTTCTCTTTATTCGTTCCTTCATTGCGCTTATAAAAAGTCGTCGCGATCGTCATCGAGAGAACAACAGAAAAGAGCAGCATGTTTGCCGGAATTTGGAGGTTAAAATCAGTAACGCTGTGAATCAACATGCAGATAACGGCGATCATTCCGCCCAGAGCAAGCCCTTTTACTCCAGGATGCCTCCTTACCTGCCAGACCAGAAAAGAATTTATTAGAAGAAATAGAATGCCGCCCAGGATCAGTACAAACCCGAAAATTCCCAATTCGGCCAAATATTCAAGATAGTCATTATGAGCATGAGTGTATCGGGCAAATTGTTCGCTCTCTTCATAGGCAGGATAGAGATAATTGAAAGTGCCCAAGCCTGTCCCGAAAAGAGGAGAATCTCGAAAAATCCCGATGGTATTTGCCCAGACTGCAGGTCTTTCCTCGCGGAGAAGTTTATCCATGGCAAACCTTTCAAGAGTCGCATCTATGCCTATGAAGAGAGAAATGAAGGTCACAATTAAAAAGACGACCGTGAGAAAATTGCTTATCCCTCTCTTCTGATGCTTCGCTCTTCCAAAATATATCATTGTCAATCCAAAAAAGAGGATGAAGGTGAAAACCAGAAGAAAAACTCCTGAGCGAGATTTGGAAAAGATAATACCCAAAGACATAAGAATAACAGCTAAACCGATAAGCAGAGTGGTTGAGAAACCTCTTTCCGATAAGCGAAGAATTTTCTCTCTCCACTTCAATCCAGCAAGAGAAAAAAGATCGACTCTGGCTATGATCAACCCCAAAGCCAAGGGAATGACCATCTCCAGATATCCTGAGAAGTGATTGCGATTGACAAAAGTCCCGGTGGCTGATTCTAAGTAATAAAACTTTTTGTAAAACAAAATCCTTGGATTCTTGTTGTAAAGCTCGAACAATCCATAAAAAGCCTCAAAGACACCCATGACAATCAACACCGAAAAAATCCTCTTGATCTGCCGCCACTTCCTGATGGTCTTAATAATCAGAAAGCCGAGAAGAATATAGGAAAGAAGTTCAAGACCTTTCTGCAGAGTGTGTGGAGGAATTATGGAAAGGCTCATAAACTCAATCTTTGATAAATCAATCGAAAAAAGCTTCTGGAAAGAATACGTATGGGGAGAAATTATCTTAATCATAAATTTCGGAAGAGGGACGATTTGAAGGAAAATGAAGATGAAGAGAGCCAAGAATAAATACCTCGGCCACTTCAACGAAGAGGAAAGGAATTCGTTATTCTCCCACCTATGACTCATTATCAAATAGGCAACCATCATGATGAGCACTGTAAGCTGAATCACCAATACCGACCACTCCTCCACAGACGCTGCTGGAAGCGGGCTAAAGACAATTAAGCCAAGAAGGCCGTAATCCATGATCTTTTTGCATATCCTATCCTTTAGGTCTAAATTTGAAATTTCTTTGTCAAGTTTCTTCTCGATCTTCATAAAGATTCCTATCCTATATTCCTATCTTATGGCCAAATTTTTATTGTCAGCCATTAATCTTCATCGTGTTTGCTATGTTTTACTTTGTTTTCCTTCTTCATAGTAGTAATACCGGTAATAGTGATAATAATCCATAAAGGAATAATCTCCTTTTTTCGCGTTAACTCCATTAAATACAACGCCGATAATTTTAACTTTAGACCTCTTCAGTTCCTCGACTGCGCTCATAAAAGCTTTACGAGTGACTCCTCCTGGTTTAATCACTAACACCACACTATCCGCCAGCGAGGAGATAATGACGGCATCGACGACGGCAAGCACAGGTGTTGAATCAATAAGAATGATATCGAATTTCTTCTTAACCTCCTCTATCAGCTCTTTCATCTTTTGTGAATTCAAAAGTTCGGCTGGGTTGGGTGGAATGAGACCAGTGGGCAAGAGCCAGATATTCTTCACAGACGTTTGATGTATGGCACCTTCAAAGGATTCCATTCCAATTAAGTAGCCGCTTAATCCGTGGAGATTTCTAATATTAAAGACCTTGTGAAGCCGAGGTTTTCTTAAATCTGCATCGATAACCAGAACTTTTTTATCAAGCTGGGAAAAGGCAACAGCCATATTGACCACAGTTGCGGTTTTCCCTTCTTTGGGCAAAGCACTGGAAAAGACAATGGCCTTTGGCGTGCTCTCAGCGTGGGAAAGCATGATTGAAGTCCTGACTGTCCTGTAATCTTCTGACAAGAAAAATTTTGGGTAAAGATGATTGATGAGCTCAATCTCTTTTATTTCAGGTATTGCCACCTGACTTCCAGGATTTTCTTTTTCGTGAGAATATCCATGCCGAGAATAATAGCCATATTTTTTATTCTTCTTTGTATCCTCCGGATTAAAGTAGGGAATGACACCAAGGGAGGGAAGGCCAGCCAGCTTCTCCACATCCTCAGGTCCCTTAACCGAATTGTCTAAATACTCGAGGAAAAAGCAAAGCCCTGCCCCTCCGAAAATCCCAAAAAGAAGGGCAAAGATAAGGTTAAGTTTCTTCTTGGGTGAAACAGGATTCTTAGGGATCTCTCCTTTATCGATGATACTGATGTTGCTCGTATTCAGTCCTCCTAATCCTGCTGAAACAACAGTTTCTTTCTGTCTTTCAATTAAAGAATTGAGGAGTTTCCTCATGTTTTCGACTTCAACTTTTATGTTGTTATAAAGAATGGCGTCAGAATCCATGGTGGCCATATCATCCTTCTGTTTCTCAAGCAAATCCCTGATTGAGTTCTCCTTTTTAAAAGCCGAACGATATTCAGACTCTGCAGCATCGACCGCTTTTTTGATTTCGTTTTGAAGCCCATCTCTCATGCTATCCAGCTTGGCTTTGAGTTGCATCATCTCCGGATAATTTGACTTAAATAATTTGCTTTTCTCGTCATATTCGCTTTTCATCCTTGTATAATCTGTTTGAAGATCCTGAATGATGCGATTGTTAACAAATTGGGGCAGAGAATCTATCTTTAAATCTTTAAGCTCCCGGTAGTTAGCCTCAGCCTTAATCCTCTCTATTTGAGCCTGGGTATAAGCCTGGTATAAATCAGAGAATTTATTAACCACGGCACTAACATTATCGCTTAAAAAGAGGATTTCTTTTTCCTGGCCGTATCTCTGGAGTTCACGTTCCTTTGCTGCTAAATCCGCCCTTAGATTAGCTATCTGTTCGCTTAAAAAATCTGAGGCTTGCTGTGTCGCGGAATAGCGCTTTTCGATTGAAAAATTGATGAACTCCTCTGCCAGGGCATTGACGACTTCTTTTGCTAAAATCTGTGAAGGAGAAGTAAAACTGAGCTTGACCAGCTTTGTATCGCGGATGGGCTTTATCTCAACATTACTCAAAACGTCATCAGCCACGGAAGAATATGGATTGGATAGCAGCAAAGGATTTGGATTTTCATCCTTTCGCTTCTTATTAAATTTAAGCCACTTAAAGGTCAGCATTTCTTTAACCATAGCTGTAAGGTTTTTTTTCGGTTTCTTGCCTGTATCATATTCCGGTCGAGATAAAAGATTTATCTTCCTCACCACTCTTTCAGCCAGAGATTTGCTCTTGAGAAGCTCAAGTTGCGTATTAAAGAATCTTAAATCCTGAACAAATCGAGGCTGGAATCCAAAAGTTTGGTCAATGTTTAAAATCTTGGAAGTATCCTCCTCTATGAGCAAAGTCGTTGACGATTCATAGAGCGGCACAGCAAGAAAAGAAAAAATACCTGTAAAAAGGACAAGAGTACCGGCAAAGGTTATGATCACCCATTTTCTCTTTATGATCACTCTCCAATATTGCCACAAGTCTAACTCTTTCTTTTTCTCATCACGGTCCATTTTAATCTCCTTAATTTACAATAATATTGAAAATACAGTTGATTAATTTAAAATTAAAAATTATATGTAATATATCCGCCCACGAATAATCTATTTCGATTTTCCCAAAAATAATTTGATTCCCTTTTCCAGGAATTGGCAGTCACTCCTATCCCTGCATTTCTGATTATCCTGAGAACAAAGCCTCCTGTATGGATTCGATATATGTCTTTCCTTCTTATCACTTCAATCCGGCCGTCTGGCATCGGGATAGGCACTAGTTCTGGATAGTTCGCTTCTCCATAGCTAAAATTGTAATCAAACCTCAAAAATCGAGTTAGATAAAAATATAGACCCGAGCCATATCTATTTTCTTGAAAATATATGCTATTCGTCCAATAAGAGAAATTGATATCTCTGGTGTATTGGAAACGGAGACCAAGACGCTTAAACCTGAAATCAAGACTTGTATTTCCTGTAAGCCCGGAGAAACCTTTCCGCTCTTCTCTTGGTTTAAAGTTCTTATAACACAGAGAAAAAGTCCCTCGAATTCTCCCGAAGATGGGAAATCTGACTCCGGAATAAGCCTGATAAGAATACGAATCGCGCCACCGAGATAGGCTATCCTCAAATTTGTATTCAGAATATCCTCCACTAATAAAAAAGATGCTTTCAGAAAAAATCTTGTAGTAAAATTCAAAGCTCCCGCTTCTTTCTTCTCGGTTTAACAATCGTGAGAGATAAATCTCTTCGCCAGGCAGCGTAATGTCCTCGTATAAAATTTTTCCCAATGAAGCTGAAACTCCAAAGGCTGTTCCCCTTGGCGTTTCATAAAATAAACTACCCATATAGAATTTTCGAAGTTCGTTTGCCCGAACATCAAATTCACTCGAAGCCCTCAACCTCATGTCGCTGTATGAATAGCTCCCTGAAATAACAAATCGCTTCAAAAAAAGAAGTTTAAACTCCGGTGATAAGTTGCTATTCCACAGTCTCTCTCTCTTTTGCTTAAGATAAAAAACATATTCTGGATTTTCAGTTAGAGAAAAAATTAACTTATTGTGGAAAAGAAAGTAAACTTTGACTTGAGGGGAGAGAGTAGCCGTATAATCTGAAACAGGATTATCCTCCTCCCTCTGATAATATACATTGCCATCATAGCCAATATCTCTAAAATTAATAGTTGGAAAAATCCTGAACGGCCCAATACGCCATCTGGTTTTTTTATTGATCTGTTCCAGCTCTCTCCTAAAAGTTCGATATCCCTGACCAAATGTCTGAATCGGAAATGTAAGTAATAATAAAATTGAAAAAAAAGAGGATATGAAGAATATGATAAATTTTTTGATTTTTTTTTCTTTTTTCTCTTCTCTCTCTACTATTCGCTCCATTCAGTAGGCTCCAATGCCAAATAAAACAACAGGAATCGTTTTAATCAATATCTTAAAATCAAGCCATAATGACCAGTTATCAAGATATTCAAGGTCAAGCTTCATCCATTCTTCAAAGCCTATTTTATTCCTGCCCTTAATTTGCCAGAGGCAGGTAAGCCCCGGCTTCATAGAAAATCTCCTTCTTTGCCAAGCTCTGTATAATGAGACTTCATCAGGGACTGTAGGCCTCGGTCCAATCAAACTCATATGTCCAGCAAAAACATTAAAGAGCTGCGGAAACTCATCAATACTAAATTTTCTTAAACACCTTCCGAGCGGAGTAATGCACTGCATTTTCTTCCTCTTAAAATCAGGTTTATCTTTCTCGCTAACGTCGTTAACCTTGGAAAGTAATTCGTCAGCCCCCTTATACATTGTGCGAAACTTATATAAGACAAATTTTCTGCCATTCAAACCCAATCTTTGTTGCCTGAAAAAGACCGGACCTGAAGAAGTTAGCTTTATTAAAATTACTACTATCAAAAAAAGAGGACTCAACAGTACTATGCTCAGTCCTGATATAACAATATCGATTGCTCTCTTTGCAAAAAGCTGCCATTCCTTAGCAACTGTGGTTTTAAATGTCACTAAAGGAATTCCGTCGAGTTCTGTCATGTATGCTCTTGCTATCCTCAGGTCAAATAAATCTACGGCTATTGTTGCCTTGACGCCTTCCATTTCGCACTCATGTATAGCCTTTTCCATGTGTGTCAATCTTGATCTAGGTACCACAAAAACTACTTCATCAGTTGGATAATTGTGCAGTATTTCGGATATCTCGCTAAGAGTTCCTATGACCTTAACACCGTTAACCCACTCAATACCTCGACCAGGCTCATCCTCGACTGCGCCCAAAATCCTAAAACCCCACTCGGGATGACTTTTTATTCTCCTGATAAAATCCTCAGCACGCTTACCTGTTCCAACTATGAGAAGTGTTCTGTAATTATACCCATGCCTTCGAGCATAATGCATGGCGGAGAAAAGAATAATTTTTTCTAAGAGGATAAAAGTTGTACTGGATACCAAAAAAATGGCGAAAAATATTCGGCTTATAAATTGAAGTTTAAACAAAAATACGATTGTGCCGAAGATAGAGGTCGCAAATAAAGAAGATTTTGCTATGATCCACACGATTTGCAGAAGGCTTCGTGTCCGTAAAGAGTTGTACATCCCATTCAGATAAAGCATGGCGCACCAAAGAGGCACAACAAAAAAAAGAACTATTAAATATTCGCTTATTGATGTTGTTGTGCTAGAGACGACGTGTGTAGAAGGCAAAAGGTCTAATCTATAAAATACGTGAAAGTATTGCCTTAAAAAGTAAGCCAGAAAAAAAGCAATCAACACAATGAACCCATCAAAAAATAATAATGCTTTTCTTACAATATTTTCTTTCTCTTTCAACATTTTACTGTCCCTTTTAATATCAGCTTTTATAAAAAGTTTTTATTTTTTCGCATACATATTCGATTTGTCTTGAAGTTAATTCTGGATACATCGGAAGGGATAAAATCTCATCTGCTAACTTCTCAGCTACTGGAAAATCTCCCTTCTTGTAGCTAAGATAAGCATATGCCTTTGTGAGGTGTAGAGGAATAGGGTAATGTAAACCAGTCCCTATTCCATTCTCATTTAAATAATTTTGAAGTTTGCCTCGATTTTTAGCTCTAATTACATACAAATGATACACATGTTTAGCACCATTCAATTCTGAAGGCGTTATAACTTCTTCAATTTCAGCAAGTAGTGCATTATATCCTTCAGCATTTCTTCGCCGCATCTCAGTCCATTCCCCAAGATAATTCATTTTGACATTAAGTACTGCTGCTTGAAATTCTGACATTCTGTAGTTATGTCCTATAAGGTCATGATAATATTTTTTTTCTGATCCGTGGTCACGCAATTTTTTTGCTTTTATATACATTTCTTCGTTATTTGTTGTTATTGCTCCAGCTTCCCCCCAGGCACCAAGGTTTTTCCCAGGATAAAAAGACCATGAAGCTATATGGCCAATCCCGCCGACTTTTTCATTATAATATTCCGCAAGATGAGCCTGCGCGGCATCCTCTATGACAAAGAGAGATTTTTTTTCTGCTATTTGCTTTATGGGTTTCAAATCAGCAGGTTGGCCAAAAAGATGAACTGCATTAATCGATTTTGTACGAGGCGTTATTTTTTCTTCAATTTTATTTATATCAATATTAAATGTTTTTTCCTCGACGTCGACAAAAACTGGCGTCGCCCCGGCATGTGAAATAGCTTCTGCGGTGGCTATAAAAGTATTAACAGGAAGAATAACTTCATCACCCTGACCAATCCCACAACATAACATAGCCAAATGATTTCCATCCGTACCTGAACTTAATCCAGCGGCATATTTTACTCCTTGCAATTTGGAGAAAGATTCTTCAAATTTTTGGACTTCTTTTCCACAAACAAAGGCAGTATTGTCAATAATTTTTGAGAATCTCTCCACGACATCAGCTCTAATCTTTGGTAACTGAGCTTTTAAATCAAGAAATGGCACATTCATAATTCTTTCTCAACAATAAGGTGATT
>CAZJXZ010000056.1:0-14255 GCA_964549955.1 uncultured Eubacteriales bacterium | reverse complement strand
GTGTCCTGCTTATTATAGTTCATCGATAGAGCAGGCATGAATTTTTCGCTGGCGAGCGTCGCAGAGAGATCGGCAATCTCTGGAGCGAGAGCCTCAACCGCCAGCCCAAAATTGTTCTTCACCGTTTTTAAAACACATTCCTCAAGAGAAAGAGTTTTTTCTTCTTTTTGTCCGAGCAAAGGGAGAGAAGTCAAAAAGATAAATGCGACCAATGCTCCCCCGATTTTCTTAAGCATTTTTGCCTCCTCTGAGAGTTTTCTCGGATATTTCAAGAGAATTATGCTTTCCTTATAAAATTAATTATTTAGACGAAAGGATATTATAACTTCTTCCAATTAGAGAGAAACTTAATTTTCAAGATGACATGAGATCTTTCTGTTCAGGTTAGAGATTATATACTGGATACGGAAAAAAATATACCTCCTAATTTTGGGGACACAATACTTAACTCACGGATCCGTTTTAATTTATTCCTAACTGATCAAGTAATTAGCTAAGTATTGTATTCCCTATTAATTGAGGTATCCCTGTATTAGAATTTGTATTCGGGATTTTTAGGGTCGAAGTCGGCAGCAGTGAGTCCGGCGTTGAGCCTGAGTTGTTCATAGCCGTAGCTCTCCATGAGCCGGTTTTGCCAATCATATATCACCGACTTGATCGGAACCTTTAGCTCGATGTCGAGGCTTATCACAGCCCGGTAGCAGTAATACCCTTTTTCCTTTTCTTTGGGGAAAATGGCTTCAATTTTTCGGGTTGTACGGCCGTAGATCGTCTCTTCCCCATGGTCTTTTAATTCAATCTCACCGGCTTCGGTTCCTCGGCGCAATTCACTTCCGATTAGCTTTATTAGATTTTCAAGTCCGGCTTCAGTGATCGGATGGCGGTTGCCTTTCATCGCCCTTGAGCTCAAGGGGTTGAGGTTTAGCTTCACCAGGCTGAGAATGCCCCCTTCATGAGCCTTGATCCGGTTGTTGTTTGCTCCCTGGACATAAAGGCATTCGCGTCCCTTGTAGGGATCCTTGACCCACTTCATATACACTCGAAACGGCCTCTTGAACTTGATGAATATCGTCTCTTCTTCAGCCAGGACTCCTTTTATCCGCTCCTGCTTATGGAAGATGGCCGTGTAGCTATTGACAGAGGCGATGGCTGCTTCAGCCTCATTGATCAGCTTATCCGAGTCGAAGTTCTGCTGGAGCGATGAGGCTAAAAAAGCAATAGCCACAGGAAGCAATATAAGCGGCAGAATCTTAGTCATTTTTTCACTGAGTCTTCATTAAAATCCTAGATTTTTTACCATGTTTTGAATCAAAGTTCAATGAGCGAAAGTTAAACTCTCAGAGCGATAGACAACGACCATGCTGCTTTAGAGATTAAAAAACTAGAGTGAAGATTATACTTTCCTATATTTCTCTATGCTCGTTTTTTCTGAGCTAATTCAAGCGTTTAATCGTTAGAGAAAGACTCTCCAGCCAAGCCAATATTTCGTTCCAGCGGTCGTAATCGCCGTGGCCGCCTCCTTTGACCTCGATATAAATGTGGTCAATTTTTAGCTCTTTCAGCTTCTCGACAGCCTTCCTGGCGTCGGCCACTGGGATGGCGTTGTCCTTATCTCCATGGACGATGAGATACGAGATATTTATGCCGGGCTTCATAAGGTCAAGGATGTTTTCTCCGCTCAAAGGAGAGGGCGGAGCTATGGCTCCGGAACGGATGATCACAGCCCTGAACAAGTTGGGATTCAGCAGGCTCAGCCTCCAGGCTCCGTATCCTCCCATCGAAAATCCATCGAGGATGATTCTCTTGGAATCTATGTTGTAAAGAGTCTTCACGTGTTCGATGCATTCCAGGACATCTTTGCCTGAGTCGCCCAGATACCAGCTGGAGAGCCCTCTGGCCTTAGGGGCGATGACGAACATCGAAGCCATTGTTATTTGGCGTCTCTGTACTGCGACGAGCTGATTCTCGTAGTTTTCATTGTCTGGATTCCTGACCATTCTTCTTGGGCCCATTATGGCTCCAGTAAGACGGCCGACGACCGAATAGACAAACTGGCGCTCATCCACTCCGCTTCCATGAAGAGTCACGAAGAGCGGCGTTGGGGTTTTTCCATCATAATCAGCCGGCACAAAGACCGAATAAGGTTGAAGCGTTCCATCGATCTCAGACCTGTGAGCCAGGCGGCCTAAGCTTGCGGGAGGAAAAAGGGCCGGTTCGCCGGCTTCGACCTTTTGGAATAGATAATTAATTTCTTCCTGCCATTCCCTCAGCTCGCGGATATCGGCAAAAGGTTGGGCATTTTGAGCGAAGTCCTGGACCCATTGCAGCCTTATTTCCAAGTTAGGGAAGCTGTTCCGGAAAGCTTGGTCTTCGGCATATTTTTTGCCCTGTTTGAAGTCGGCAATGTTTTTTGCGAGAGAATCGAACTCATTCCGGTCTATGACAAAGAAGGTGTGGGTCGCGGTGTAGCGGAGTGAGCCCTCCTTATCGATAACCCCTAGGCTGAGGTCATTCAATCCAGATGCATAATTTTCTTTGGGAAGGGGATGGCTGATCTGGTTTAGGCCCTTACTCAGGGAAATCGGCTCTGTTTCCATGATGTTTTTTTGACCTGAGCTCAAGATATACTTGACACTCCAACCTGAGGCTTCGGAGGGAGAATTGATGGCGATAGTCAGCGCCTTCTCCTGGTCTGAATAAAAATGAGACCCGTTGAGCCGGGATTGAAATTCTGGTTGCGAAGGTGAATGATTGACAAAGGTGAAGATTGCGCCTTTTCTTTTCTTGGTGAGCTCAGTGTCGTAGTTGGGGTCAGGATAAAGCTCGAGGATTTCTCTTTCCTCCTGGTCTCGGTCAACATAGATAACATTAATCCCCCACGTAGAATCGATCAAAGGCTTGACTGGTGTTATGAGGTCCCAGGGAATGGCGATTTCGTAAGCAATGACTTTGGCTCCCTTATCAACAGAAATTTCGACCTTAATTTTCTCTGTGGATATGCCAGGAAAATAATCGCCATCTCTGTTCACCAGCACCACATTCTTTTTATCTTTCTCCTGGGAAAACCCGAAGGTCCAGAACTGTTCGCTTTCGTTTCCTTGGCGGGGGTCAACAAAAGTCAGATAAAAGCCATCCCCATAGCGCCAGGCTCGGTTCGGGAATTCGAACTTGTCATCCACAGCCCTAAGCGCCAGATAAAGATTGTCCGGGTCGTAGGTGAATTTAACTTTGACATCGATGTCTGCTGAGCCTGGAATTTTCGTCCCATCCGGATGGAGATTCAGCGCAAACTCCTGGATAGATTCCCAATCATCCAGCTTTCCATCGACGATTATTTCTCTGTCAGTTTGAAAAATCCTGTAATCTTGTATCGATTGAATCACAAGCAAAGGCAGGAAAAAAATCGCGATGAAAGCTGTGGCTAAATAAAAATCTTTTTTACACATGATAAAACTCCTTTTCCAAGTCCTGTTTTTCTCAAGATGCTCATCATTTGTTTTTTTATTTGATTATATACGAAGCGGCCTTGGCCCACAAATCAAAACCCGATTTTGTAGGCCAGAATCTCAGCCGTTCAATCTTTCCTTCTATTTTTTTAGTTTTTGATCGTCACTGCTTGGAAATTTCCAAGATTTAGTTATGTTCTGAGCAATTTCTTTTTGAATTTTAGCTAATTTTATATAATAGCCATGCAGAGAAGGAGGAATCATGGAAATTAAGATTGTCAGAATTGAGAAGCCTGAGGAGATGAATTTTATCCTTGGGCAGTCCCATTTTATAAAAACTGTTGAGGATATCCACGAGGCAGTGGTGAGTACGTCTCCGCAGATGAAGTTCGGCCTGGCCTTCTGCGAGTCATCCGGGCCTGCTCTAGTGCGCTATTCGGGAAATGATGAAAAACTGATCGATATCGCTAAGAACAATGCCTTGAATATTTCCGCGGGCCATTGTTTTTTAATCTTTATAGAGAAAGGCTTTCCGCTCAATATCCTCAACACCATAAAGAATGTCCCTGAGGTCTGCCAAGTCTTCTGCGCCACTGCCAACCCGGTTGAGGTTATCATCGCCGAAACAGAAAGCGGAAGAGGAATCCTGGGTGTTATCGACGGAGTAAAGACAAAAGGAGTGGAAGGTGAAGATGACATAAAGGCGAGGAAGGATTTTTTGAGGAAGATAGGCTATAAGTTTTGATTTTTTTCAAAAGATTTTTTGGAGAATGTCATTAATGGAGCGGCGATTATGGCCTTATCGATAAGGATATCTTCAGCACCCCCCGCTCCTCCATGGGGAAGAGTCGACTCGTCGGTTCCCATCGGCGCTCCCAGCTTTTGTTGTAAACGATATAGATCACATTGCCGGGAGAGATCTGCCAGCGGAGCCTGGAGTTCCAGCCCAATTGCCTGGATATGTCGTCGTACTGGATGTAGTTCATGAGGCCGAGGTCGGGCGAGAGGAAGATGTCGGCCTTGACCTGGTAGACGTTCTCGCTGAAGCGTCCCTGAGGGAGTCTGCCCCGGACGAGGTTGACGTCCAGGGACAGGTTTGCATAGCCCTTGTACTTCAGGGTTAAACCTATCTTCATGTCATCGTAGTGCCCTGAATAGAATTCCCCGAAGTTGTAGTTCATATCAAAGACAGCGGGCCGGTGGCTCGCGGTGCTGAACTCGAGGCGAGAGTTGGTGAAATCATAGGGCCCGGCCGGCAGGATGATGCCTCTGGCGACCTCGAAGTCATAGGGCAGGACATCGCGGTTAAGGACAAGCTCGAACCCGATGCGCTCTCCGCTCTCCGTCCTCAAGCTGAGGGGCGAGGCTGTTATCCTGCTTGTCTCGAGCCTCCCTGCGAGATCCCAGTAGAAGTCGCCGCTCGCCTCGAAGAAGAACTGCCGGACGAGCTTCCCGAGCAAGCCCTTTTCTGGCCGCGGCCGATAACCGATCCTGGCGAAGGCGGTCTGCATGTTTCTCCGCATCATGTAGCCCATCGCGGGATCAAGGGATTCTCCATAATAAGCATATGTAGTCTGGATGTCCCAGAGGTCATTGGGATAATTGGCCCTGAAGCCATAGCCATAGTGCCGGCCCTGCTTCTTCTCGTTCCAGGTGTAAGCCATCCAGGCGATGAGCTCAAGATTCTTGTCTCCCTTGAACTTGGATGTCAAGTAATTGAAGTCCAGGCCAGCCAGCGTGTTCTTTTCTCTTTTCTGTGTGCCATTAGTGAGGATCCACTTCGGGCTGCCGTTGGTAAAGATCCAGCCCACCTTGCTCTCGGCAAAGATATCGTACGTCATCCTGGCGGCGAGGAAGTTGCCGCCCGGAACTCCTTCGAACTCGTCGGTCTGGGCATCCAGGATGGCTAAATTCGTCTTGCCGATCTTGCCGTAGAGCTTGGTGCCGAAGATGACCGGAACCTGCTTGCCTTCGTATAGTCCGGTCAGCCCGATCCTGCGGCTTACGAAGGGGATGAAGCTTATGCTTGAACTGAAGTTAAAGGTCTCCGAGCCCTCAAGGAAGAACATCCTTTTTTCCGGGAAAAACAAAGGAAACCGGGTCAGGTTGATGCGGCGCTCGTCGGCCTCTGTCTCGGCGAAATCCATGCTGTAGCTGAAAGCGCCAACTAAATTTGGAGTGAAGTTTTTGTAAATATCGAAGCCGCCGTCCAGCTTCGAATCATAGCCCCCAGGCTCAAGGTGGTTCTTATGCGCGCTGCCAAGACTGTACGGCCGAAAAGTAATGCCCATTCCCTGCTTGACGCCCTCGATTCCCTCCAGGCCGCTCGCCTCCATCGGATTGTAGAATATGCTGTCCCTGTTCGTCCCGGAAAGCCTGATGGTCTCTTGCTTGCGAGCAATGTAGCGCTCGACATTGATGCCCCAAACAGTGAGACCTGGCTTGAACGATAAGGTCTTGAATGGAATTCGGAGCTCCGCGCTCCAACCGTTTTTGAGAATTCGGCTCTCGGCCTCCCAGATTCCGTCCCAGTTGAGGCTGGCTTCCCCGCCGGAGGTCAGCCCTTCACCGCGGGCGCCGAGCGGATTGACAAAGAAGATGTAAGCCGTTCGCTTGTCCAGAAAGGGGTCGAGCAGGACACGGATGATATCGTCACTCGGGACTTGCGGAGCGTGTCCAAAGCCCCAGCCGTGCTGTTCGCCGCCGCTATCATGGGCCATGGAGCTGGCCGCAATCCGGGCCGGCTCGCTGTCGTAGCATAAGACGCCGATGTAGAGGTTCGAATCATCATAAAGGACTCTCAGCTCGGTCTTCTCCGTCGGTTCCTGGTTGGGCTGGGGCTCGGCCATGCGGAAAGTAGTGAAGACGACAGCAGACTGCCAGATGGGGTCGGAAAGGATGCCATCGACCTTGGGCCCCTGCTTGACACGGACGGCTTTGAGCTCCGCTGCAAGGAAAAAGGAGGGAAGAACCAATAGAGACATCAGAGAACAGAATATGAATTTTTTCGCTGTCTTCTTTCTTGACATTTTTTCGAAGCTGGCTGGGAAATTCAATAAAGTCTATATATTTTAATGTGTTAGCCTCGCTTTTTCAATAAGTCCTTTTGAAGTCCTTTTGAAGAAAGATAAAAATCCGAATAGTCATCAGCCGGAGCGATTCATGTTCTTGACACCGATCCGCGCTTTGATTTATTATTTTTTTCGTGAAGGGCGGCATCGATTCCGAGCTTAATGAGTTCAGGGCAAAAAAGAAAATCCTTATCAATTTAAATTCTTATTCTATACCTATCTGGTCCGGGGGAAGAGGGCGATGAAGTGTCCTAAATGCCTTTCGGATAATCCAGATACGCAACGATTTTGCGGCGAGTGCGGAACGCGATTGGACCTGGCCGAGGATATCCCCGTTTCTCGCACCAAAACCCTTGAGACTCCGCGGGAAGAGCTGACCACAGGCTCGACTTTTGCGGGCCGCTACCAGATCATCGAGGAACTGGGTCGCGGCGGGATGGGCCGGGTCTACAGAGCCCTGGACAGGAAGATAAACGAAGAAGTGGCCCTGAAGCTCCTCAAGCCGGAGATCGCCTCCGAGAAAAGAACCCTAGAGCGGTTCGCGAACGAGTTGAAGATCGCCCGCAAAATCGCCCACAAGAATGTCGGCCGCATGTACCACCTCGCCGAGGAGAAAGGGACGCACTACATCACCATGGAGTATGTCCCCGGCGAAGACCTCAGGCGCATGATCAGGATGTCGAAGCAGTTGAGCATCGCCACGGCTGTCGACATCGCTATACAGATCTGCGCCGGGCTCGCCGAAGCCCATCGCCTGGGCATCGTCCACCGGGACCTCAAGCCGAGCAACATCATGATCGACCGCGAAGGCAATGCCCGGATTATGGATTTCGGCATTGCCCGCCTCCTCAGCGCCAAGGGGATCACGGGCGCAGGAGTCGCCATCGGAACCCCCGAATACATGTCCCCTGAGCAGGTCGAAGGGAAGGAAGCAGACGGACGAGCCGACATTTATTCGCTTGGCACCATCCTCTACGAGATGGTGACAGGCAGGGTCCCCTTCGAGGGAGATACGCCATTTGCGGTCGGATATAAACATAAGAACGAACCGCCTACAAATCCCAAAGCGATCAATCCTCAAATTCCCGAAGACCTGAACGGCCTCATCCTCAAGTGCCTGGAGAAAACCCAGGATAGGCGCCCGCATACAGCCGACGAGTTGCGCTCCGAGCTTGAAAAGGTCCAAAAAGGGATGCCGACGACCGTCCACGCTGTCCCCGTCGCCAAGCCCAAACCCCATACGTCGCGCGAGATCACCATCAAGTTCACGGCGAGAAAGCTCTTAGCTCCCGGCCTGGCTTTTATCGCCCTCGCTGTGGCCATCATTCTTGCCATCGTTTTCCTCCCACATCGACCTCCTCAGCAAAAGATCGGCCCGACCCATAAGCAGATCACGTTCACCGGAACGGCCTCCTGTCCTGCCATCTCCCCTGACGGAAAATTCCTTGCTTTTGCCGATAATATTTCCGTCAATGAACAGAAGGTCATGGTCCAAGACCTCGTCGGCGGACAGGCCATCGAGGTTTCCCGCGGCCGGAATTGCGGAGGTTTGCGCTGGTCGCCGGACGGTTCCGAGCTTTCGTACCACGGCCAAAAAAGCGACGGGACACCTGCCACGTGGATCGTCCCCCGGCTGGGAGGAGGGTCGCGCCAGCTCGATGAGGTTTTCGGCGCGGCCTGGTCTCCCGACGGTTCTCAATTGGTCCATTGGTCAGAGGAGAAAAAGCAGCTCGTCTTTGCGAACACGACCACGGGAGAATCGCGATCGATTTCGTTCGACCAATCGCTCCGTGCTGATAGCGGGAATGTTGATTGGTCTCCCTCGGGGAGGTTCATCATTCTGACCATGTACGACGAGGATGAACACTATTCTATTTGGACGGTGACGCCCGACGGGAGCCGTCAAAACGAGATCATCGAAGATCCCGAGAATTGGCTCTGCTCTCCTCGGTGGTCAGCCCGGGGGGATACGGTTTATTACCTCAAAGAACAGGAACCGACGATAGAAATCTGGAAGATTTCCATATCACCTGATACGGGAAAGCCGTTAAAACCTCCGGTGCTCATTCTCCAAGGCCAGCAAGTCGGCGATTATTTTACGCTCACCAAGGACGGAAAAAACCTTGCCTACACTCGGGAAATCGGGAGCTCCAATCTCTGGCTGGCCTCGGTCGAGGGCTCGGGTAAAAACCAGAAAGTCGACCTCAAGCCGTTAACAGCGGGAACCATGAAAACGTGGGGGCCGAGTTTTTCTCCCGACGGGAAGCTCATTGCCTATGGGCGCGGAAGAAATACGGACACAATGAACATCTTTGTCATGCCGGCCGAGGGAGGGCCGTCTCAGCAGATCACATTTCTGGATTCATGGAATTCAGGTCCCGTATGGTCCCCGGACGGAAAGGAAATCGCCTTCGCTTCTAATAAGGGAGCCGCTCTCAGGATCTGGAAGGTCAGCGCGTCCGGCGGGACACCCCAGCAATTTGCCAAGGCCGATGGATTCTGGCCGGCCTGGGCCCCCGGCCAGAAGATCCTCTTTCAGACATACGCTCGGTTGAACCTCATGGCTTGCGATCCGGCGACAGGAGAGGTCTCATCTCTTTTCAAATCTGATTCTAGCTGGCAGAATCTCTGGCCGGTATGGTCCCCGGACAGCAAAAGAATCGCCTTTATCTGGGAAAAGGAGCCTCAGACCGGTCCCGGCATTTGGGTCCTCTCTCTCGATGGCTCGTCCGAGGTAATGCTTCGGAAAGGCTCCGCGATTCCGATCGCCTGGTCGAAAGATGGGAAGTGGATCTATGCCTGGGAGCCGATTGGGGGAGGGGCCAACGTCCTGGCGATCTCGCCAGATAATGGGTTGGGGGAGGTCCTATTCACTTTGCCTTTGAGCAAGGAAATTGGGAGGCCCATATTGCGCCCCGATACCATTGACGGCAGACGTTTCGTCTTCGAGGGCAGCAAATCACAGTCCGATGTCTGGGTGATCGAGAACTTCGACCCGGAAATCAAATAAAACGCAAGACGAGATATACCTTATCCATCACTTCCATTTAAATTATCAACTCCCCTGTTCTTAAAGCCTGGAACTCCAATTGTAGAGTTGGCACATTGAATGGGGACAAGTCAAAATTGGCCACAATCTGGGCGCAGTTTCTAGACTTCATCGCCCTGGGTATATTTCTTAATTTTGACTTTGTTTTTTGGCCTGAGATATGATTCGTCACAAGGGAAGTGTTGATTATAAGCTCGGTCGCAAGCGGGGATGCGCTGATTCGCAAAAAATTAGACTTTGGCTTCTCAGATGAAGTCATTCTATTTTGTCAAAGAGGAGAAACTAAATTTAAAGACCCAAGAGGAAAATCGGCTCTAATCTTTCATCATTTCCTCATAGTCAATTGATAAAAAGGAGAGGAATACATGAAAAAATATTTCTGCTTTATGATGACAGTTGCTCTTTTTTTTGCTGGATTTTTCAGCGTCTTTGCGCAAAAAATAAAACCCTCAATTGGAACGCAAGTTCAGAATCCAATAGCCATCATCCATGCCAGAATCATTGACGGCAATGGAGGAGCGCCTATTGAAGAGGGGGCCATAGTCATTCAGGGAACAAAAATTATAGATGTTGGGCCAGCGGCAAATATCAAGATCCCTCCAGAAGCCCGGGTGCTGGATGCTAAAGGAAAGACTGTGATGCCTGCTCTTGCAGATATGCATGTCCACTTGATGGGCGGTTGGGATGGTGAAGCGACGGAAATGCTCGGCTATCAAAGATACCTCAATGCTCTTTTGTATGCCGGCGTCACAACAGTGCTGGATATGGGAAATGTTCAGCCTTATGTCCTTCAACTGCGCCAGGAGATCAATTCTGGCCGTATCATGGGTTCTCATATCTATTGTGCTGGCGCTATCATTGACGGCACTGATCCCTCTTGGCCAGATATTTCTTTTACCGTATCGTCGGTGGAACAAATCGCCGACATCATTAGTCGACAGAAAAAGGCGGGTGTGGATATCATCAAAGCGTATAGGGGACTTTCAGATTTAATGCTTTCAAGGCTCGTCCAGGAAGCAAAGAAAGAATCACTGCGCGTATTTCTTCATGGATGGAGCCTCAATGGTTTCATACAAGCGGGCGTAGCAGCTTCAGCCCACTTGCCGGGTCAGAGAATATCCGATGAGGCTATTCAAATGATGAAAGAGATGGGAATTCATTGCCTTACAACCCTCGCCACTGTCGAATCTCACTCCCGGTGCAGACTTTCTGACCTCAGTTTTCTTGAGTGTCGCCTGATCAAAGACACGACACCGCCCTGGTTCCTTGAGGACTTGAAAAAAGAGGCTTCGCGCAGCCTTTCACCCGAAGAGAATGAGCGAATCAAATTTGTAGATAAACTCTTAAAGGAAGAGCAAAAGAATGCTAAGAGAATGGCTGAAGCGGGTATTCTCCTGGCTGCAGGAACAGACGCACCCTATCCTGGCGTCTTCCAAGGGGAAGGGATCCATCGCGAGCTGGAACTCTTGGTTGAAGCGGGTTTCACGCCTCTCGAGGCGATAAGCATGGCAACGAGAAACGCAGCTCTTCTGATGAACGCTGCAGAAGAATGGGGGACACTTGCTCCAGGCAAATTGGCCGATATTTTGCTTCTAGCCGGTCAGCCAGACAAAAACATTAGCAATACCCGAAATATCGAAATTGTCATTCAAGGCGGAAAGATACTGGATCGAAATGCGCTCAGATTCGACCCTAAAAAAGATCCGGGATTTCGCCAGGTTCCTCCCTCTAGATAAGGCAAAAAAAATACTGGTCTATTGCGCTTTCTCGAAATGCACGATATCCTGCTTGTTCCTGAACCACAGCATGAATCGCTCCGGGTTATTACAATTAATGCGCCTTCCGAAAAGGTTTGGCCCTGGCTTATCCAGGTCGGGCAGGATAAGGTCGCCTTCTACAGTTATGACTGGCTCGAGAACCTATTGGGCGTGGGCTATCGAAATGGCGACAAGATCGTTCCGGAATGGCAAGACCTCCAGCAGATAGGCTTCATTCGTTCTGTTCCTAGAAACTGGCTATTTGGACTCGGAAAGAAAGAAAAAGAGGGCTAAACAGGACGGAGCGTTCCCCTATTTGAAAAGAACAGAACCTATATCCCTTTTATTTCCTAACGATTGATTCAGAAGCAAAATTGGTGCATAAATACTTATTCTGCCAGCGCAGTAGAAAAGCAAATTATTATAGAGTTGAAGGGAGGCCGCTTCTATGGTAGCATCTATCGCTATTTACGACTCAAAATACGGAAGCACCGAGCTTGCTGCGAAATAAATTGCCGAGGAAACGAGAGGTTTCGCCATGAAGATCGAATATTTTCATGCTTCGAAGTATGGAAATGGCGCCATGGTCGCAGAGGAGTTCAAGAAGAAGATGGCCGCTAAGGGGGTCACTGTCAACGTCCATCACATCCGAGATGCGAGGCCAAAGGAGATGCCGCCGGCCGACCTGTATTTGTTCAGCTCACCGGGGCGCATGGGCAAGCCCAGAGGAGTCGTGCGCCGATTCCTTAAGAAGGCCAAGCTGCCCGCGGGAACAAAGTACGCTCTCCTGATCACGGAGGCCGCGCCTCAATCGGACAAGAAGACCGGACGCATGCCCACCGAAGAGGAGATGGCCAAGTGGCAGCGCGTAATCCCTATCATGAACGAAATTCTGCGAGACAAGGGCCTGGTCAAGGTCGCCGAGGGCAAGGTTCAGGTGACCGGCCTCAAGGGGCCGCTGGAGGAGGGCTGGCAGAAGAAAGTCGAAGCCTTTGCGTCCAAGATAACATTATAATCGTCGCAAAAATAAGATTCGGGAGGAAAGCTAATGGCTAGGTCAATAATCATTATCGGAGCTGGAATGGGTGGTATGGCTGCCGGCATCTATGGTCAGATGAACGGATACGAAACACAGATTTTTGAGATGCATACCAAACCGGGTGGGCAATGTGTATCGTGGAAGCGCAAGGGCTACACTTTCGACGCTTGCATACACCACTTTTTCGGCTGTAAACCAGGTTCCAGTGTATACCAGCTATGGAACGAGCTTGGCTCAATGCCTCGAGAGCTGGTACCTCTCGAAGATTGCACGGCCGTCGCCTCGCCGGACGGGAAGATGTTCAAAGATTATTATGATCTCAAGAGGCTAAAAAACACCTTATTCGAATTGTCCCCAGCAGACTCAAAGACGATTGAACAATATGTAGGGTCTATCAAGGCATTTTCCAAAAAAAATATCAGCGATAAAATGCTTGGAGGTTCACTCTGGACAATGATCGCAAATTTTCCTTCGATGCTTTCGGTCCGAAAATGGATCAAGATGAATATGAGCAATTTTGCCGAACGGTTCTCCGACCCGTTTCTTAGAAAAGCATTTGCCCTGCTCGTATATTCAAATCCGGATAGTCCCCTCTTCTTTCATCTTCTGAGGCATGCTGGCGGATTGAACGGTGACATCCAATGGCCGGTGGGTGGAGCATCCGAATTTGCGAAATCTATTGAGAAGCGTTACCTGGCTTTAGGGGGAAAAGTACATTATAGCAGCAGGGTTGAAAAAATCCTGGTTGAGAACGACAAAGCGGCGGGGATTAAGCTCCTTGATGGGAGCGAGCACAGGGCAGACATTGTCATTTCGAACGCAGACGGGCGCAAGACGATTTTCGATATGCTGGATGGCAAGTACATAAACGAGATCGTGCGCGGCTATTGCACTCCAATCTCGGACGAGACTCCCTTTGCTGTTGATGTTTTTCTAGGGGTTAACCGGGACTTATCCGGCGAGCCTTCATCGTTGGTATTATTGCTTGAAAAGCCTGTGACTATAGCCAACCACAAATATGAGAGCATAGAGGCGCAGCTATATGGCTTCGATAAAAGCATGGCCCCGACGGGTAAGGGCACTATAAAAGTTGAGCTTCAGGCGAGCTATGCCTACTGGAAAAAACTCTATAATGACGATAGAGAAAGATATAAACAGGAAAAACAGAAGGTCGCCGAACAGATAATCGAGATTTTGGAAAATCACTTTCGCGGAGTAAAAAACCAGGTTGAGGTTATCGACGTCTCCACTTTGATGACATGGGAGCGTTACATGGGCGGAACTCAGGGATGGTTTAATCTGCCGAACCGGAAGCTCGATTTCAGCATGAGAGAAGAGCTTTCGGATAAAAAATTCAAAACAACGCTGCCAGGACTATCCAATTTTTACTTCGTTGGAGTTTGGGCCACCTCGATGGGGTCTCTCTTCCACAATGCCAGCTCAGGAAAGACAATCATCCGGCGCATCTGCAAAAATGACGGCAAGGAATTCAAAGCACAGCCATAGCTGGCCAGCATTTCTTTTTAGCAACCGGGCACATGGGTTACATAGGTGACAAAATACTTAACGGTGGGCGAGTTGCAGCCCGAATCTTTATGCCAGGACGCGCTATCGCGCAAGTCGTTGAAAAGAAAGTGGCGGGCGATACAGGATTTGAACCTGTGACTTCTACCGTGTGTAGGCGGCTACAGCCGAAGAGAATGCGCAGAAAATAAAGGACTTCGCCTGTAAACAAAGCATTTGCAAGGCGTTTCCCCTTTCGATTCTTTTCGATATGTTTCGATGTTTTTTGATATTTCTGATAAATTTTGGGCACACTTTGGGCACAGTTAGAAATAATTGCATCGAACCTCACGTTTGCTATTTTTAAAATACAAAATATAATAAGCTTGC
>CAZJXZ010000055.1:0-14279 GCA_964549955.1 uncultured Eubacteriales bacterium | reverse complement strand
ATCAGCAAAAGCGGCTCGATTCCAGGCTTCGCTCTCCTCTCCCTTCGGTCGAGGAGCCATGCCCGCTCAGCCTTCCATACGGTCTTCTCAACACCCAGCCTGATCCACTTCATAACACGGATTTGTGTATGCTTCCAATGCAAAATCTTGCACAAGGAATTTAGATTTAGTATAGTCGGTGCAAATGTATATTCTTTATTCTATCCTTCTTTTCCTCTCTCTTCTTATTTTCATTCCCGTTTATTTCGTAAGACTAAAGCTTGTCAGGAGAGAGTCTCTTTTTCTTAAAGAAAGACTCGGCTTAAGGCTTCCGCAAAGGATCCCGCTGAAAAAATCCATTTGGATTCATGCTGTTTCTGTGGGTGAAGTTCTTTCCCTCCAGAATTTGGTCAAGACAATCAAACAAAGACATCCTGGTTGGGCGATTTATTTTTCGACTCTGACCAACACCGGGATGCGAGTGGCAAAAGAGAAATTAAAAGGTGTGGACCAAATCTTTTTTGTTCCCCTTGATTTTGCCTCTGTTGTCAAGAAATTCTTTGAAGCCTTAAAGCCCAGCTTGTTCGTTCTTGCTGAATCTGAATTCTGGCCAAACCTTCTCAGAGAAGCAAGAAGAGAGACAGGGAAAGTCCTTCTTATCAACGGAAGAATCTCCGGTCGCTCTTTCAAGAGATATTCCAGGTTTAAGCTTTTTGCCAGGAAAATTTTGAATAATATCCATACTTTCTTGGTGCAAACCGAGGAAGATAAGGAAAGGCTTGACAAGATTGGCATAGATGCCAGCCAGGTGAAGGTTGCCAAAAATTTGAAGTCAGAAATTTACCTGCCTCCTCTTAGCTCGGAGGAAATAATGAGTTTAAAGAGGAGTTTGAGCATTGCTCCGGCGAAAAAAGTTATAGTAGCTGGAAGCACACGGAAGGGCGAAGAGAGAATTCTTCTTGAGGCCTATGCCAAAGCGAAAGAAAAGAGAGATGACCTTCTTCTCATTCTCGCCCCGCGTCATCCGCAAAGATGCGACGAAGTGGAAAGGCTCTGCCAGGATTTTCCCTTCAAGTTTGTGAGAAGGACAAGGGTTGCGCCGGATAAAGGATGGGATATTCTGATTCTCGACACCCTCGGCGAGCTGGCTCAATATTATGCCCTTTCTGATATTGCCTTTGTCGGAGGAAGTCTTGTTCCTTGGGGAGGCCACAACTTGCTCGAGCCGGCTTTTTACCAGAAGCCTGTTTTTTTTGGGCCTCACATGGAGAACTTCGCTTTCTTGGCCGCAAAATTTATCGAATCCAAAGCAGCCAAGGTCATTGATAAAGAGAAGGACTTGGTTGAAATGTTCCTTATTGATGATGAGAGGCTTTTTCAGGAGATGGGGAAGAGGGCAAAGGAAAGTTTAAATTCTCTCCAAGGTGCAACAGAAGAGACAATCAAGGTCATCGAGAGCCTTGTTCAGTAATATTAGCCATAGCCCGATGAACAAGCTTAAGAAAAATCTGAGCATCATAGTTTTGGCAGGGGCCTTGCTCCTTCAACCTCGAGGATTTCTGCTCGCCAAAAGTCATTCTACTTCGAGCAGCCTTAACTATGATTATTTGAAAAACTTCGCTGATGATTTTTCCAAGGCTCTCATCTCGCCCGCGAATTGGGGAAAGAGAGACTTGCTGAATTTCTCTGCAATTTTATCAACTGGATTGCTTCTTTATGCTCTTGACCAAGATATTCGCAACTGGTTTCAGGATAACAGGAGTCAATCCTCTGATGAAATCTTCAAGGTTATCACCTATTTTGGCCATGGAGGGATAATTCTCGGCTCGATCGCGGTATCCTATGCGGCGGGTGAGATTTTTGATAGTAATAGCCTGCGAAAAACAGCTCTTCTCTGCCTGGAGAGCTGGCTGACTGCAGGGTTTATCGTTGAGGGATTGAAGATTGTCGCAGGAAGAGCCCGGCCTGACAGCGGGGAATCCAGCCATACCTTTCATCCTTTCTCGACGAGGTCGAGCTTCTATTCATTTCCTTCAGGCCACGCTGCTTCAGCTTTTGCCGTTGCCGGGATAATTGACGCTCAATCCAGGAAGACCTATGTTGACATTCTTGCCTATAGCTTAGCCACTTTGGTGGCTGTCTCCCGGGTTCATAATGACAGGCATTGGGCATCTGATATCTTTATCGGCTCGACTCTCGGCTATTTTGTGGCTAATAAGATTTCCTCTCTAGACAGGAATAGAGATTCGAAAAAAATTAAAGTCGGCTTCCAATTCTCTCCCCAGATCAAGGGCTTTTCTCTCGCTTTTTCCTTTTGAATTGAAAAAAGGAATAAGTCCTGGTGCTAAGCAAATTTTATATTGGCGAAGGCTAAGTAGTTTGAAAACCGTTTTCAAAGCACTAAGCCCGAGCTCTCTGGACTTCAAGCAAATGATTGTATATATTAATCTGGATTTTAAGGAGAGAAAATGAGCAAGATAATCAGTCGAAGAAGCTTTCTGAAAGATTCGTCAAAGATTGTCGGAGCAGCAGGACTTGGCGGCTGCGCAATTCTGCTCAAAGGATGCGCTTCAAAAAAGGACTTTGACTTTATCATCAAATCCGGGCGCATCTTTGACGGGCTGGGGAATGAAGCCGTCGAAGCTGACGTTGGAATCAGCGGAGGTTTAATCAAGGAAATAGGAAAGATCCAAAGCTCAAGGGGAAAATCCATCATCGAGGCTAAAGGCCTTTTCGTCTCGCCTGGCTTCATCGATCCACATGACCATACTGAAGTTGAGCTTCTGGTCAATCCCAGAGCTGAAAGCTCGATCCGTCAAGGGATTACGACTTTGGTCAGCGGCAATTGTGGCGGTTCGCCTTTTCCTATTGCTGAAGAAATAATCGAAGAGATAAAGCAGAATCTAAAGGAGCTCTATCAGCTCGATTTGACCTGGAAAGACATAAACGGCTTTTTCTCCAGGCTTGAAGCACAGGGAATGGCTCTCAATTATTCCAGCCTTGTCGGGCAAAGCTCGATTAGGGGAGCGGCTATGGGATTCAACGACCGTCCGCCAAAAAAAGATGAGCTGGAAAAGATGAAGATGATGGTCGAGGAGAATATCAAGAACGGAGCCGTAGGTTTATCCACAGGTCTTGAGTACACACCCGGCAGCTTTGCTCAGCCTGAAGAGATAAGCGAGCTGTGCAAAGTTGCCGCTCGATTGGGTGGAGTCTATGCCACCCATATGCGGGATGAGGGCGACCAGCTGCTCGAATCGCTGGATGAGACTATCGGAGTGGCTCGCCAGTCAGGTATCAGTCTTCAGATTTCCCATTTTAAAATTGCCTATCCCCGCAACTGGCACAAAATCGATGCTGCTCTGTCCAAGATTGAAGAGGCGAACAAGGAGGGAATATCCATATTCTGCGACCGCTATCCTTACATTGCCGGGTCAACCGGCCTTAGTTATTATTTCCCTCTCTGGGCAAGACAGGGAACAACCGAGGAATTCCTGGCCAGGCTGAAAGACCCTTTGCTTCAGAGCAAGCTCCGTGCCCATCTTGATGAGCAGGAGAAAAAGCTTGGCTCCTGGGACAAAGTCGTTATTTCATCCGTGGTGTCAGAGGAAAACAAACGCTTTGAAGGCAAGAGCGTCTTGGAGGGAGCAAAAGAGAAAGGAAAGAGTCCCTATGATTTCATAAGAGATATCCTGATCGAAGAGAAGAGCCGGGTGGACATGGTTACCTTCATGATGAAAGAGGAAAACTTGAAGAGAATCCTGGCTCACCCCTTGGTCGGTGTCGGTACAGATGGGTCTGCCATCGCTCCTTACGGACTCTTGGCAAGAGGAAAGCCGCACCCCAGGCTTTACGGCACTTTCCCCAGGGTTCTGGGAAAATACATCCGCGAAGAGAAGATAATTTCCATGCCCGAGATGCTGAAGAGGATGACCTCTTTGCCTGCTCAGAGATTTGGCTTTGAGAAAAGGGGCGCTATTCTCAAAGAATATTATGCTGACATTGTCATCTTTGACCCTGATAAGGTCATCGATAGAGCCACCTGGACAGATCCTCATCAATATCCGCTGGGCATAGAGTATGTCCTTGTCAACGGAGTTGTCGTTATCCAGAGAGGCGAGCATACTGGAAATTTGCCCGGAAAAATCCTGAGAAAAACAGTAAAAGCTTGAGAGCTAACGCTAGTTTGCCTGAGAAATATATTAATGTAGGCGGATACAGGATCCGCATTGTAGAGAAAGGGAAAGGTCCTCCCCTCATTCTTATCCATGGCATGGGTGCCTCGCTCGAATGGTGGCAGTTCAATATCGATAAACTCTCAGAAGGATATCGCCTTATCGCTTTAGATTTTCTCGGCTTTGGACTTTCGTCCAAACCGTTGACTGATTTAAACCTGAATTTAGCCTCTGATTTCATGCGCTCCTTCTTGGATGCCTTGGGGCTGCGCCGCGCTTCATTGATCGGCAATTCGCTGGGTGGTCTTATCGCACTCTATGCAGCTTCAAGGATGCCGGATCGGGTTGATAAATTGGTCTTGGTCGATAATGCCGGCATGGGGCATGAGATCTCCATGCTCATGCGCCTTGGCTCTGTCTACCCTGTTGGTGAGCTGGCCTTAGCCCTAAGAAATCGGCTGACAGTAAAGATATTTTTATCCCGGCTTGTCTATGACAGCTATAAGCTTCCTTCGCATCTTGTCGATTGTGTCTTGAGGATGTTCGCCGTTCCTAAAAACGTAGCGTCCTGCCTTCGTGTTTTGAGAACCGGGGTGAATTGGAAAGGGATAAAAAAAGAGATATGGCATTCACTTCATGAAGCAGCCTCCTTCTTGCCTCATCAGACACTGATCATCTGGGGTGCAGAGGATAGGATAACGCCTCTGCCCCAGGCTTATCTCGGAAAGGAATTGATAAGGAACTCCAGGCTCCATGTTATTGAAAAGTGCGGCCATCTTCCCATGGTTGAATGGCCGGATAAATTCAATCAGGCGATGCTTGATTTTTTAAAATAATAGAATGCTTAAAAAATTATTTTCATTTAATTCTTTTTCATCTTGCTTGGATTCTTTGAAAACCCTTACCAGAACGCGCTTGCTCTCATTTAGGTTTTTTATTCCCTTCCCTCTCTTTTTCTTTTTTATTTTTTTTAAATCTGCCTATATTCATGCTCTTGAGATTGAGAAGCTTACAACTCCTTCTGGTGTCGTCGTCGAATTGAGCTACAGAGCCTTCCGGCCTGGAGAAATCATCGTTGTCTCCATAAAAGACTACTCAGCAATAAGAAGGGCGCTGGTCCGATTCTTGAAGGAAAATTACAACTTAGGTAAGAGTCAGTCAAACACAGGCCTTTTGGCTTTCATCGGCCTTGACCTCAACCTTGAGCCTGGCGTTTACGCCATGAAAGTCTTTATCGAAAAAGCCAGCGGCTGGGAATCTGCTGAGAAACAAATTCAAGTCATAGTCCGAGAATTTCCAGTCAAAAGGCTTTGGGTTCCAGAGGAATTCATAAAGCCTCCGCCACAGTTTAGAGATAGAATCAAGGTCGAAGCTGAAATCCTGGGCATTATCTTCGGCATACAAACTGAGCAATGGCTTGGAGAGGGCCAGTTCATTCTGCCTTCTTCAGGCGAGGTCTATCCCAACTTTGGCCAGAGAAGAATCTACAACGACGAGGTCGATTCTTTGCACGGCGGAGTGGATATTGCAGAGCCTTACGGCACTCCAGTCAGAGCCTCGAATTCAGGAAGAGTGGCTTTGGCCAATAACCTTTATTTTTCAGGGAAGACAGTGGTCATCGACCACGGCCTGGGCCTCTTTACCCTCTACTGCCATTTTTCAAGAATGAAGGTTAAGAGGGGAGACGCAGTCAAGAAGGGACAACTCATCGGATATGTAGGAGCAACAGGTCGAGCAACCGGGCCTCACCTCCATTGGGCAGTAAAGGTCCTTGGCCGAAGCATCGACCCTTTCTCCCTCTTAAGTTTTAATTTTGATTAGACAGCTTTTTACTTCCCTTACTTTAAGTATTTATCCAGCCAATCGAGCACAGTTTTCCACCAGAGCTCTGCGTTCTGCGGCTTCTGGACAAAGTGGTCCTCATCCGGGAAATAGAGCATCCTTGACGGAACTCCCTTCCTCTGCAATGAGGTGAAGAACTGGAATCCCTGGGTGACCGGAACTCTGAAGTCATTCTGTCCATGGATAACCAGGCAGGGAGTTTTGAAATTTTCAACATAGGAGCTCGGAGACCATTTCTCGTAACTTTCCTTGTTTGACCAGGGAGTTCCTCTGAAGTCCCATTCAGGGAACCAAAGCTCATCGGTTGCGCCGTACATAGAACGAAGGTCGAAGACGCCTGAATGAGAGATCAGGCATTTGAACCTGTCAGTGTGCCCTTCGATCCAGTCGATCATGTAGCCTCCGTAGGAAGCTCCGGCAGCTGCCAGGCGGCTTTTATCGATGAAATCATAGCGAGAGAGAAGATAGTCCAGGCCGAGCATGATATCCTCAAAGGGTTTTCCGCCCCAGTCGCCGCTTATGGAATCCGTGAAGAGCTGGCCAAAGCCTGTGCTTCCGTGGAAGTTGACCATGGCCACCACATAGCCGGGAGAGGCAAACATCTGGGCATTCCAGCGGAAATGGAAATTGTCAGACCAGGCATTCTGCGGCCCCCCGTGGATGAGCATAACCAAGGGATATTTTTTCGAAGGGTCAAAAAAAGGAGGCTTGACCAGGAAGCCTTGCACTTTTTCTCCTGCTGCGCCGTCAAACCAGAATTCTTCGGCTGGATTCATCTCAAGCTTGGAGAGTAGCTCGCTGTTCACTGCTGTCAGCTGTTCCATTTTTTTTGTTTTTAAATCAAGAGAATAAATATCTGCCGGGCGGTTGACGGCTTGTTTGAGAAAGAACATCTTTCTTCCGTCGGGCGAAAGGCAGAGGGAGCTGATGTAATGGCCTTCCAGAGTCCTTTCCATTTTTTTGGTCTTGAGTGAGATTTGAGCTAAAGAGATGTGTCCCTTTTCTTCATAAGTGATATATACAGAGGAGCTGTCCACAGACCAGAGCATTTCGTTAACTGAAAGGTCCGCTTTTTCTGTCAAGTTTGTCATCTCCTGATTTTTTTGGTCGTAGACGATGAGGTTGTATTTGTCGGCTTCGAACCCAGGCCTGGACATAGCTCTATAAGCAATAAACCGTCCGTCAGGAGAGTAGCGGGGAGAGTTGTCGTTGGCTTTATTCTTTGTGAGCTGGATAATCTCCCCTCCTTGCGGCGAAGTCAGGAAAAGGTCGTTGTTTGTTCCGAGGGAGAGCTTAAACTCCGGGTCGATGTTCCGGACAAAACAGATATTCTTGCCATCAGGCGAGAAAACATAATCCTGCGAGCTTCCCAGGGAGATGGGCGGCGTGTCAAAGTCTCCAGGTGTGATATCGACGGTCTTTCCTCCTTCAGAGGCAACGACAAAAAGATGGCTTCTCTTTCCCTCTGTCCATGAGTTCCAGTGCCGGAAGAGAAGGCCCTCAAAGACCTGGGCCTTGACCGGGCTTTCCTCTTTCTTCTTTTCTCTCTCTTTGTTGCATTCGTCGTCAGGGCAATCAGGATAGACCGAGGAAGTGAAAGCCAGGTGTTTTCCTGCCGGTGACCAGATCACTCCGCTTGCTCCGCTTGAAATAGAAGTGAGCTGATAGGCTTCTCCACCTTTGGGGTCGATCATCCACACCTGGGGTGTTCCTCCTCTTGTGGAGATGAAGGCGATTTTCTTTCCATCAGGTGCCCAGCGCGGGTTGAAATCAGCTTTGGGATTTGAGGTCAACCGCCAGGCTTGACCGCCTGCCGCGGGAATGACCCAGATGTCGCTGTTGCTCGTGTTCCGGGCTTTATCCATCTCAGTGATGACAAAGGCGATGAGCTCACCGCTGGGCGAGATTTGGGGGTCGCTCACTCTCTTTATCCGGATGAAATCGTCGAAAGTAATAGGCTTGGTTTGAGAAAAGGCATAAACAGAAAAAATCATAAATAAAAGTGCCAAGAACAATATGACTCTTTTTTTCATTATTCTCTCCTTTCTATAGCAATAAAAAGGGGACTTTTCCCTTTTTGCTAATAATCAAGAAAAAATATCTCATTGTCAAATTAAACTCAACTAGAATAAAATAAATTACTCCAATGAGAAAAATTTCAAATAAATTCATTCTTGCCGTATCATTCTTTGCCTTAGCTTCAGTCTTGTTTCCCCAACAGGAAGCTCATGATGTCTCTGTGGTCAACATCGAAATACCGGTCAGGGTTTTCAAGGGCGATATGTTTGTCGACAATTTGACCATTGATGACTTTGAAGTCTACGAGGATGGAGTGCTTCAGAAAATAGAGGGTGTCTATCTTGTTAAGAAAACAAGTGTCGAGCGGGAGGAAGGAAAAGGAAAACTCGTGCCCAAAGTCTCAAGGTGTTTTGTTCTTCTCTTCGGATTCACAGAATATCTGCCAGAGATCGAAGGGGCTATGGATTATTTTTTTGATAGAGTCATCTTGCCAGGCGACTCGCTCATCGTTATCACTCCAGTGAAGACTTATAATCTAAGGGCCCAAGCCCTTGAGCTCAAGCCGAAAAATGAGGCTGCCAAGCAGCTAATGGAAATTGTCAGAAGAGATGCGACGATTGGAGGAGCAGAATATAAAAGCACACTCCAAGAGCTCGAAGAAAGCCTTTTAGGCTCTCAAGACCTTGATGAAAAGATTCTGAACTATTCGCATTATCTTAAAAAGCTGGAAAATTTGAGGACTGTGGATGAGAAGAAACTGCTGGAATTCGCGGATTATTTAAAAGGGAAAGAAGGTCAGAAATATGTCTTCCTCTTCTATCAGAAAGAAGTCATTCCTCAAATCAGCGCCTCGACTTTGAACGAATGGATAGGCTTAAACCAGGATAGACAAGATATTCTTCAAAACATTTCAGACCTTTTTCAATTGTTCCGAAGAGATATTCCTTTTAACGTTAACCTTGTTAAAAGAGCTTATGCCGATTCTTCGATTTCCATACATTTCTTATTCTTGACAAAGACATTGCCAGGAATGGCCATCACCAGCACGCGGCCATCAGGGATGCGAATGCAGGAGCAATCCGAGGATATCTTCAGCGCTTTCAGTGAAATAGCCCAGGCCACAGGAGGCTTGTCAGCCAGCTCAGCCGACGCTTCCTCTGCTTTCCGGCGAGCCGTCGATGCCGCAGAAAATTATTATCTCATTTATTACGAGCCAAAGAATTATAAAAAAGATGGAAAATTCAGGAAAATAGAAGTCAGATTGAAAAATAAGGGTTATAGAATAAGCCATCGACTCGGATATTTTGCCGATTGATAAATCCAAGAGAAGTTGACATCCCTATTTTATGTTACTTAGTATAGGTTCGTTTGAGGAATCTTATGGATAATAAGAGGCAGTCATGAGCTCACTCTTGGTCAAGGCCATCAAAAAAGCTTATGAGGCGGGGCAAGAAGATGAAGCCCTGGAGCCGATTATCGCCGTTAGCTCTTCAGGCCAGCCTTTAGGAAGGTTCGAGGATGGCCACTATGTCATTTTCTATGACATCCGGGGCGAGAGAGAAGTCGAGTTGACCGAGAGCCTTGTCAACAGGAATTTTGACCGTTTTCCGCTGAAGAAGGACCTAAACCTGAATTTTGTGACGATGATTGAGTACAGCCCTGCCCTTAAGGCAAGAGTCGCCTTTCCTTCGGAGAAAAAAGTCAATAATACTCTAGCAGAAGTTATATCCAAATCGGGTCTTCGACAGTTAAAAATCGCAGAATCCGAGAAGGCTATCCATATCGGCTTCTTCATGAACGGAAGGAGTGAAGAAATCTTTCCCGGTGAAGAAAGGATAATCGTCCCTTCTGCTCATGGCCTTTCTTCCTATGCCCTTAAGCCCGAGATGAGCGCAGCTCAAATTGCCGAAGAAATCTCCAATAGCCTTAAAGATCCATCTTACCCGCTCATCACGGCCAATTTGGCTAATGTCGATGTCGTCGGCCATGTCGAAGACAAAGCCGCTGTTCTTAGGGCTGTGGAAGAAGTCGACCGCCAGCTCGGTCGAATAATCGACGATTGCCGCAGCCAGGGCATAACACTCGTCGTTACCTCTGACCATGGAACGGTTGAAGAATGGCTCTATGCCGATGGCTCGATTAACACCGGCCATACCAAAAATCCAGTCCCTTTTATCCTGAGTGATTTTTCTTCTCAAAAACCGAATCTCCGGCAGTTGAAAGCCCAGGGAGAGCTTTCCGATGTCGCACCCACGATTCTCGAGCTTCTCGGACTTGAAAAGCCTTTGGAGATGAGCGGTGAAAGCCTTCTTTTGAATTTCGATAAAGCAAAAGTGCCAAAGAAAAAGATACTCCTTCTTATTCTCGATGGCTGGGGGATGAGGGAAGAAAAACATGGAAACTTGATTGTTGAAGCCAGAACACCAAACTTCGATAAACTTTGGCTTGAGTTTCCTCACTCTTTGCTCAAAGCCTCAGGCGAGGCCGTGGGAATGCCGTCCCACACCGTGGGAAATTCCGAAGCCGGCCATCTCCACCTCGGAGCAGGTAGGCGAGTGATCCTCGACCGCTTAAGGATTGACAAGGCGATTGAAGACGGAAGTTTTTTCCGCAACGAAGCTTTTCTTTGGGCAATGCGAGAAGCGAAGAGAGAGGGTAAGGCGCTTCATCTTCTGGGGATTGTCTCTCATTACAGCTCTCACGGCACGATCAAACATCTTTTTGCCTTGCTTCAACTGGCTAAAGAAGTCGGAGTGGAAAAAGTCTTCATTCATTGTTTGATCGGACGAAGAGGGGAGAAGCCGGAGAGCGGGGCGGCCTATGTGGCAAGAGTTGAGGAGAGGTGCAAGTCTCTCTCTCTCGGTCAGGTGGTTTCTGTCATCGGAAGATTCTGGGCTCTGGATAGAGAGGAAAACTGGGACCGGGTGGAGAAAGCTTATAGAGCACTGGTCTATGGAGAAGGAAAAGAAATTATGGTATAAATGGAATTTAAAATTAAAGAAAAACTTTTACTTGAAGATATTCGTATATTCAGGAGAGAGTTTGAAGAAAGATGATTGTTGAAGTCAAAGATATCCATTTCGCCTACGGAAAAGTCAAGGCGCTACAAGGAGTCGACATCGACCTGCCAGAAGGCGCCGTCGGCCTTTTAGGTCCGAACGGCGCCGGAAAGAGCACCCTGATTCGCATCCTTCTCGGCTTCCTCACTCCTGACCGAGGAGAAGGCCGCATCCTCGGCTACGATATCAAGACTCAGCAGTCCGTAATTCGCCGCTACGTAGGTTACATGCCCGAGGATGATTGCTTCATTCCTGGAATAGATGCTGTTTCCTTCACCTCTTATCTTGGCGAGCTTTCAGGAATGCCTCGTCAGGAAGCCATGAAGCGGGCCCATGAAGTCCTCTTTTATGTTGGCCTTGAGGAGAGCCGTTACCGCTTGCTGGAAACATATTCGGGAGGAATGAAACAGAGGCTCAAGCTGGCCCAAGCCCTTGTTCATGACCCCAAGCTAATTTTTCTCGATGAGCCGACAAGAGGATTGGACCCTCAAGGAAGAAAAGAGATACTGGAGCTCATCAAGGATATTTCCTCCAAGAAGGACATCCAGGTCTTGATTTCCTCTCACATTCTGCCTGACATCGAGTACGCCTGCAGCTATGTTGTCATTCTCAACAAAGGGAAAATGGCAGCCCAGGGCGAAATCAGCAAGCTCAAGGAAATCGGCTACAACCTCTTTGAGATCAGAATCAAAGGTGAGAAAGAAGGCTTCCTGCGAAAGCTGCGGGAAATGAACTGTAAGACCGAAGAGAGGGAAGATGGAATCATCAAGGTTTATATGCCATTCCATCAATCCAAACAAGAGATTTTCAAAATTGCGGCTGAAGAGAAAATTCAGGTCAGGCATTTTGTCAAGAGCCAGTCTTCGCTCGAAGACAAATTTGCCAACGTGGTCGGAGTGGATTGATGACCATCAAAGAAAAGGGCTATACACATTGGGACGGTGAACTCAGTGAGCGACGGTTTCCTTGGTGGCCGATCGCCCGCTACGGGATCAAGTTAACCTTCAAGAAAAAATTTTTCAAACCTTTCTTGATGGGCAGCTTTATTCCTGCGGTCTTCTTCTTGGTTGGAATATATATCTCAGAGAGGCTGGAGGATTTCAAATTCATGACCAGAGAAGGGACTTCTTTTCTAAAAGTCGACCCCAGATATTTCAACACTTATTTCACCAACACTGGATTGCTGTTAATGTTGGTCATCATAATGATCTTCTGTGGCGCGAGCCTCATCTCCGATGACCTCAAGCACAATTCCCTCCAGCTCTATTTTTCCCGCCCGATAAAGAAAAAGGACTACTTTATCGGTAAGACAGCCGTCATCGTTTTCTTCTTATCGCTTTTAACCCTTGTTCCCGGCCTTGTCTTCTTCATCATGAAGCTCGTTTTTTCTGGGAGCCTCAAGTTCTTTCTTGCCTATCCCTGGCTTCCCATTTCCATCGTCGGCTATTCGCTCATCCTCGCCGCCTTTTTCTCCTTCTATACCCTCCTGCTCTCTTCGATAAATAAGAACAGAAGGTATGTAGCTATTCTCATCATCGGCATTTATCTTGCTTCTGATATTTTTTATGGAATATTTTACGAAAATTTCCACAGCCAATATTTTTCCCTCATTTCTCTGAGAGCTAACCTGCAGCAGGTGGGAGCAGTCATTTTTAACCAGAAGACTCCTGCCAAAATTCCCTGGATATTTTCGTTCCTAGTTCTTTGCGCCATATGCCTTTTAGCCGCCTTGGTCTTGAAAAAGAGGGTTAAGGGAGTTGAGATCGTCAAATGAGCACGATTATCGAAACCAAGAGCCTCTCCCGCTGGTATGGAAACGTTCTGGGATTGAGCGACGTCTCGATTCAGATTGAGCAGGGAATCACGGGAATTCTCGGGCCGAACGGAGCCGGGAAATCGACTTTCCTCAAGCTCTTGACCGGACAGATAAAACCGAATATCGGCTTTGTCAGAATCAAAGGCAAAAAAGTATGGAATAACTATGCCCTCCTTTCAGAAATCGGATTCTGCCCTGAACAGGATTCCTTCTATGAGGAGACGACAGGCTGGCAGTTTTTGACAAGCCTTTTGAAGCTTCATCATTTTTCTAAGGCCGAGATAGAGTCTCGAGCTGAGAAGACTCTGGAAGTTGTCGAATTGAGCAAGGATAAAGATAGAGTCATAAAGTCTTACAGCCGCGGCATGCGTCAGAGAATAAAATTCGCCCAAGCCATTGCCCATGACCCGGAAATCCTCATCCTTGACGAGCCTCTGAACGGCCTGGACCCTCTGGCCAGGCGCAAAATCATCCGCCTGATCAAATCTTATGAGAAAGAGGGAAAGACGATCATGGTCTCCAGCCATGTCCTGCCCGAGATTGAAGCCATGACCAACCGCGTTATCCTCATCCATCAGGGCAAGATATTTGCCCAGGGCGATATCCATTACATCAGAGACTTGATCGAGGACCATCCTCATATCATCTCCATCAAATGCAGCGCTCCTCGACAGCTGGCCGAAAAGTTCATCAATAAAGATTTCGTACTCAAGGTCTATTTTGGTTCGACTCAAGATTCACTCCTTGTGGAAACCAACAACAGGGATAAATTTTTCAGCCTTTTGCCGTCTCTCCTTGTCGAAAGCAAAATCGAAGTTGAAGAGATCACCTCTCCTGACGACAATCTTCAGGCCGTCTTCGATTATTTAGTGGGGAAGTAGGATGGAGCTAAGAAGTAAAGGAAAATTTTCTTTCTTCATCGAATCGACAAAAAATATTTTTTCCATTTTCTTTTCCATGGGAATGAGAGCGAAAAGGACAAAAGTTTTTTATCTGATAAGCCTCTTGCCGGTTATAATGGCCACCCTCTTCAAAGTCTTTCGAATTTTTTCAGAGAGAAGCGATATCGACGGCCTCTATATTTTTTCCAACATGATTGTCGTTTTCTACCTCCAGTTTCTCATTCTAATTCTGTCTCTCTTTTTTGGAGTTTCAGTCTGCTCTGAGGAATTGGAGGGAAAGACGCTGACCTATCTGACCACCCGTCCTGTATCTAAATCCGCCATCGTCATCGGCAAATATGCCGCTTATACTTCTCTAACTATTCTGATGACGTTTGCCGGGCTTGTCTTTTCCTTCCTGATATTGAATGCCAACAAGCTGCTCAAATTTTATATTTACAAGACTCTTCTCAGGGATGGGATTGTCTTGAGCCTGGGTCTTATCTGC
>CAZJXZ010000054.1:0-14480 GCA_964549955.1 uncultured Eubacteriales bacterium | reverse complement strand
CGGCTGGCTCGCTTCGCCGGATGAAAGAGACAGTCGGCGACATCGATATCCTGGCCACAGGAAAAAAAGGAGCTGAGGTCATCCGCTATTTCACCCGCTTTCCTGGAGTCAGCAAGGTTCTGGCAGAGGGAGAAACCAAGGGCTCTGTACTCATTTCCACTGAAAAGGGCGAGAGGCAGGTGGACCTGAGGATTGTCGACGAATCCCAGTATGGAGCTGCGCTCCAGTATTTCACCGGCTCCAAAGCCCATAACATCAAGCTCAGGGCCATGGCCAGGGAGAAAGGGCTGAAGATCTCTGAGTACGGCGTTTTCAAGGGAGAGAAGAAAATCGCCGGCTACACCGAGGAAGAGGTCTACAAAGTCCTGGGCTTGCCTTTCATCGCGCCTGAGCTGCGGGAAGACAGAGGTGAAATCGAGCTTGCCCTGAAAGACAATCTCCCGCAGGTGGTGGAGATGTCCGACATCAAAGGCGACCTCCATGTCCATTCCAAATACAGTGATGGCAACCTGACGATAAAAGAGCTGGCTGAGCTTGCCCATAAAATGGGCTATAAATATATCGCCATCTGCGATCACTCTCAGTCGGCAAAATATGCCGGCGGCATATCCGCTTCACGCCTGCTGGAGCAGACAAAAGAGATCGACCGCCTGAACCGGGAACTCAAGGATTTTAAGATCCTCAAGGGAATCGAGGTCGACATCCTTTTTGATGGAAAGCTCGACTTCTCAGACGAGGTTCTGAAAAAACTGGACTTTATCATCGCTGCCATCCACAGCGGCTTCAAGAGAAACGTGACCGAGCGCATCCTCAAAGCCATGAATAATCCCTGGGTTTCAATCATCGCCCATCCAACAGGAAGGCTCATCTCCAGGAGGGAGGGCTATGAGGTCGACACGGAAAAAATTCTCCAGGCTGCCAGAGAGAAAGGCAAAGCCCTGGAGCTCAACGCCTATTATGACCGGCTCGACCTCAACGAGTTTTACCTCAAGAAGGCCAAAGAAAAAAATGTCAAGATTGGAATCGGCACAGACACCCACTATGCCAAAGGGCTGCCGATGATGCGCTTCGGAGTGGGCATTGCCCGCCGCGCCTGGCTGGAGAAGAAAGATATCCTGAATTGCCAGAGCTACGAGAAATTGAAGAAGAAATAAACCACTTCAAAGAAACGTCACTCCGAATTTAATGAGAAGCCAAGGAAGAAGTGATATCCTCTTCGAGACAAGCAATCGCTACAAAGCATAATTTTATAAAAACTTGAAATAATCTCGAAGTCGTCTCTCATAATTCGATCTGTGTGGTAAAATAAAAGATTCTTAAACCAAGGAGCGAGAGAAGATGAAGATAATAAGCTTGCTGCTTTTGTGCTTTTTCATGCTGGGATTTTTTTGGGTGCAACCTGCCTTCGGCCATAAGCCGGTGATCGTCAAGACAAACAGCTCAAAAGAAAAGCCGGTCCAGATCAAGAAGCCAGAGATTTCTTATGCCTATTACGGGCGGCTGGCCGGCTGGGACCACTATTACCGCATCGAGTCATCAAAACCTTTCCTTCTATATGTCAACATCCTTGTCCCCGATTATTCACCAAAGGCAGAGCCCGCAGGCCAGCACGACATGTCTTTTGAAGTCTGGAAGGACAGCATTCTCCTTTTTTCTGCTGAAGGGATAAAGTCGAACTGGAAAAGATTTTACGAAAAATACGGAAAAGATAACTATTACCTGGGGCCAGAGTTCGAGCAGAAGGTTGAGCCAGGGACATACATCATCCGAGTTTACAACTCCAACAACATGGGCAAATATTCCTTGGCTGTGGGCAAGAAGGAAAAGTTCACCGTCTTCAGCCTGGCCGGTGCGCTTTTCAAAGCCAGATCCCTCGACCGCTGGTTTTTCAAGAATGATAAAAAATAGATAAAATCCAGCAGGCGTGACCAGATAAATGATTTCCATATAGATTTCAGTAAATCTATCTAAATAAAAATTAATGTGACCCCAAAATTAAGGAGATAAAAATGATTAATATGAAAAAAGCATCTGTTCAAGAACTCTTAGGTCTTGCCATCCGCTCGGAGATCGACTCTAACGCTGCCTACTCCAGCATGGCTCAAAGAGTCTCAAATCCCCTGCTGAAGGAAAAATTTAATATGCTTGCCTACGAGGAAAACAAGCACCGGGATGTCCTGGAAAAGCTGGGCAAAGTCCTTTTCCCGGAGGATGAAATCGGGATTCCGGATAAGGCTGACCCTGCCCTCCTGCCATCGATCGAAATCAGCCCCTCATCCTCTCTGGTCGATATTCTCTATCAAGCCATGAAGGCAGAGAAATCGGCTGAAGATTTCTACGCCAGACTTTCCAAAAGGTTCAAGAACCCTCAGAAAAAAATTCTCGTTTATTTAAGCAAAGTCGAGCACAGTCACTTTAAGATGCTCGAAGGCGAATACACCATCGCTCAGGATTTTGGAGACTACGCTGAGAAAGATATCGATAAAGTGGTGACTTAGCCTAATCGGCAATTGCAATCTCAATAGGGGATGTGGAAAGAATAAAAGAGGAGGTGTAATCATGGAAACGCTATTAAAGTTTACGACGAAACCAGGATGGGTTTTATTTCTTCGTCTTCTTGGGATTTCCCTCCTGATTGTCGGAATCATTACCGCAGCTTTAGACGCAACATTTGGCGGTTTCCAGCCTATCCTATGGTTTCTACTGGCTCTTGCCGCTTTCATCGGCGTGATTTGCGCGGAGTTGTTTCGGATAGTAGACCTATTGGAAAGCAAGAGACAGGATTAGCGCAATCTCAGCATAAAAGAACTGCAAATCTCCCTTTTCCGAATAGGAACGCAGATGAATAAATCAAGAAAGAAAAACACCTGTTTTTTCTTTTCATTCGCTCTTCTCTTCGCTCTCATCTTCATCTCAGGAGAAAAGCTGCAGAGTGAAAAAACTGGAGGACAACAAGCGGCCAAAGAATTTTCTGCACCTAAAGTTCCTTTCTCGCCGCCACACTATGTTTGCTACAGAGCCATGACTCCCATAGAAATCGACGGCAGGCTCGACGAGCCTTCATGGCTGAAGGCTGCCTGGACAGAGGATTTTGTCGATATCGAGGGGCATATTAGGACAAAGCCCAGGTTTCGAACCCGAGTCAAAATGCTCTGGGATGAGCTCTATTTCTATGTCGGTGCTGAGCTTGAGGAGCCGCATATCTGGGCAACTCTCATCAAGCGCGATTCGATCATCTATCATGATAATGACTTCGAGATCTTCATCGACCCTGACGGTGACACCCACGAGTATTACGAGCTGGAGATGAATGCTCTGGGCACAGAGTGGGATCTCTTTTTAGTCAGGCCTTATCGCGACGGAGGCCCTGCTGTCACTTCCTGGGATATTCAGGGACTGAAAACAAAGGTCTTTATCGACAAGACGTTGAATAGGCCGGAAGACGTGGACAAGGGCTGGACCGTAGAGATGGCCATGCCCTGGGAGGTTCTCAAAGAATGCGCGCCGGGAAAGAAGCCTCCAGAACCAAGCGAGCAATGGCGCGTAAATTTCTCCCGGGTCGAGTATCAGATTGATATTATTGATGGAAAATATTTAAAAGCCAAAGACGAAAAAACAGGCAAGCCGCTGCCAGAAGACAACTGGGTTTGGGCGGCTCAAGGGCTGATAAATATTCATTATCCAGAGATGTGGGGCTTTGTTCAGTTCTCGGACAAAATCGTCGGAAGCAGCGAGGATGCTTTCGAATTGAAGGCAGAGGAAAGCGCCAAATGGGCACTGCGCCAAGTCTACTATCGCCAGAAGAGTTATTATCTTAATCATGGCCGGTTCACGAATAATCTTCCCGAGCTGGGTCTGAGCAAAATTAAAGTTCCAGGATACAGGTGGCCGCCGCAAATCAAGGCAGGCTGGAATCTCTGGGAAGCTTTTCTGGAAAGTGAGGATGGAAAGGAAAAGTGGTTCATTAGGCAGGACGGCCGCGTGGAGAAGCTTTAGCTATTTATTTCCAGCACAGTATCTTACGCTAAGAAAGACATCGAAAGGGTCGTCAGTTAGCCTTTCATTACGCCCAGAGGAACGACCTTGGCTACGAGCTTTCCTATTCCAACTTTATGGCTGACTTCGACAACCTCATCGACATTCTTGTAGGCTTCAGAAGCTTCCTCAGCCACTCCTTTCCAGCTTGTCGATTGAAGCTCAATCCCCTTGTTCTGCAGCTCATCCCTTATCTTCTCTCCCCGGAAGCGGCGCAGGGCTTCATGCCTGGACATCACCCTGCCTGCCCCGTGCGCGGTTGAGGCAAAGCTCAGCTCTTCGGCTTCTTTGGTGCCAACAAGAAGATAGGATGCTGTTCCCATGCTTCCAGGAATGATGACCGGCTGTCCCACGTTGCGATAAATCTCAGGAATCTCCATCCGTCCCGGCCCAAAGCTCCGCGTCGCTCCCTTGCGGTGGAGGCAGACCTCCTTCAGATTACCATTAACCTTATGCTTCTCAATCTTGGCCACGTTGTGGCAGACGTCATAGACCTGGTCCATTCCTTTCGAGCTTCCCATGACTTTTTCAAAAACTTCCCTCACCCAGTGGGCAATCATCTGCCGGTTGGCAAAGGCAAAGTTGACGGCTGCGCTCATGCTCTTGTAATACTCCTGCCCTAGTTGGGAGCGTACAGGAGCATTGATCAGCTCGCGGTCAGGCAATCCTCTTGTTCCTAGTTTATTTTCCATCAGCTGGATGTAATCCGAAGCTACCTGATGGCCTAGGCCACGGCTTCCGCAGTGAATCATGACCAGAATCTGACCCAAGGTGTGAATGCCAAAAGCTGCGGCAACATCTTTATCATAGATTTCAGTAACCTTCTGGATCTCCAGAAAATGGTTCCCTGCACCCAGGGTTCCTAGCTGGGGCAGTCCCCGTTCCAGGGCTCTGCCTGAAAGACGGCTTGGGTCAGCTCCTTTCATCCTTCCGCTTTCCTCAGTCCTCTGCAAATCCTCTCTTGTTCCATAGCCGTTCTCCACCGCCCATTCTGCGCCTTTGACGCAGATTTCGAGCAAGACATTCCGGCTCAGCTTTGTTATCCCTCCTTTGCCGACTCCGGCCGGCACCTCCTTGAAGATTTCGGCCAGGAGCTGCTTTCTCTTTTGCTGGACATCCTTTTCCATATACTCTGTTTTGAGCAGCCTCACACCGCAGTTGATGTCGTAGCCGACTCCTCCTGGCGAAATGATTCCCTGGTCCATGTCAAAAGCCGCCACTCCGCCTATCGGGAATCCATAGCCCTGATGGGCATCGGGCATGACATAAGCCGTCTTCTGGATTCCCGGCAAACAGGCCACGTTTCTCAGCTGCTGAAGTGTCTGGTCACGCTTGACGCTCTCCAGAAGCTTCGAGGAGGCATAGATGATAGCAGGAACTTTCATCTCGCCACTCTTGGGAATTTCCCAGATATAATCATTTATCTTCTTTAGTTCCATTTTCTCACCTCACATATCGACCACAACCTGAACCATGAAACGATTTCCCGCTTCGATCTCCATCTCATTGTAGGTTATGGCCTTGACATCGCCAAAAATTTTGTATTTTTCTGAATACCTGTCTCCTTTGAAAAGAGCTTTCAAGCGAAAGCCCTTTTTTTCCTTCTCAATCATCAGCTTCTCGACTGAACTTAGAAGAAACATCTTCGTCTCCAAAAGAAATATTATCTCCTCTAAAAAATTAACAAGCAACTGCTCGAGGTCATTTCCCCTGACTTCAACCGGATGCTCGAGTTTTCTTTCGACATTCTGCCAATCCCACATCAGACCAGCTACAGCCAAGGCAGCATTGCTGAAGGCTTCTTCGAGACTGCGGCCATAAGCTTGAAATTTGGCATCAGCCATGTGTTCGAGAAATTTATACCTTTCCACTTTCAGCTTTCTCCCAATTCCTTTTTAACTCTTGTCTTGAGCCTGCGGACGATGTGTGCTTGAAGTTTTTTCAGCCGGGGAGAAAGGACCACAGGAAATTCTGGCACATTCTTGGCCAGGGATTTATATTTTTCGCCAAGAAGGGAGAATTCGTCAAGAAATCTTTTCTGAATCTGAAATAAAGATGGCGAAGGGGCAACGGCCTTCCCCTCTCTCATCACTTCTTCAAGCAGAGGCTCACCTTCTTGGAGAAGGTCATCCCTGAGCCCGATAACATCCCTGCTCAATTTTCCTTTGCTGTCTCTAAAGCGGAAGACCTGCTTGGCCGCAGCCAAGGTTGATTTTTCAGGGCTCAGCTTGAGCACAGAGCGGCCAGCATACTCGACCATCTTGTAGGCCATGTCAAAGTAGGGCGCATCAGCCGAGACCCCCATCTTTGTTCCAACTCCGAAAGAATCGATATCGCCGCCTTGCTTCAGCACTTTTTGAATCATGTATTCATCGAAGCCGCCGCTGGCAAAGATGGTAGCCTGGCCAAGACCATTCTCGGTTAGAATCTTCCTCACTTTCCTGCTCAGGCGAGCGATGTCGCCGCTGTCAAGCCTTATGCCCTTTAGCTTCTTACCTTTGTGCGCCATCTCCTTCCCGACCTCTGCTGCAGCCTTTGTTCCTGAAAGGGTATCATAGGTGTCAACGAGAAGCACGGTATTTTCAGGAAAGGTTCTGGCAAAGGCGCGGAAGGAGTCGATCTCTTTCTCGAAGCTGGTCACAAAGGAATGAGCCATAGTGCCGTAGGTCGGAATGCCGTAGATTTTTCCGGCAAGAACATTGCTCGTTCCGACAAAGCCGCCGATAAAACTCGCGCGAGCCACTTTCATCCCGGCATCAGTTCCCTGAGTCCGGCGCAGAGAGAAATCGACGAGCTTCCTCGGCCAGGCGGCATGGACGCAGCGCGAAGCCTTGGTAGCGATCATCACCTGAAGGTTCATAGCGTTGATGATGTAGGTCTCGACAAGCTGGGCTTCGATCAAGGGAGCGGTAACCTCGAGCAGAGGCTCGTTAACAAAAATAAGACGGCCTTCAGGAATGGCATGGACATTTCCTGTAAAGCGAAATCTCTCAAGGTAAGAAAGGAAATCTGGCTTGAAAAGCTTGGTTCCTTCCAGATAATTCAGGTCTTCAGGATTGAATCTTAGGCTGCCGAGATAATCCAAAACATCGTCCAGCCCGGCTGAGACAAAATAGCTGCGGAAAGGAGGATAGTTGCGGATGAATAGGCTGAAGGTTGCCAGCTCGAACATCTGATTCTCGAAATAGGAGGCAGCCATGGTCAACTCATAGAGGTCGGTGAACAGCGCCAGGCTTTTCATCTCGCTCATCCTTTGTCCTTATTCTCTTATAATTCACTGTATCATACAAATCAACTCTTTGAATAAAAGTATTCCAGAAACCATTGAGTATTGTGTCCCTCTATTTATATAATCACAATAAAGAGGTTAATAAAATGAAACGACTCGTCCAATATCTTTTTCTAATTGCAGCCATATTTATAATTCTCTTGTCAGGACTCAGGCTATCCTTCTCTTCAAAGGCTCAGAATCTGGATGAATGGAGATTCTCCTTTGATTTCAACCCGGCGGGAAATGCTGTGGCGGCTCTGGATCAATTCAATGGATACCTGAATTACTGGACAAACGACTACTGGAAATGGGTCCGCTATGGAAACCTCTTTCAAATGAGCCTGCCCAATCCTGAATATTCTATCGCTCAAAATAAGCTGGATATGGCTGAGGAGCTGGGTATGCCCGGCTTCTGGATGCAAGAGGGGTTCCTGAACGGATTGCTCAAGGCTCCCTATCGAGAGCTGGACATGCCTTCTCTTCAGGTATTGCTCGAATCTCTGGGGGATGAAAATGTCCTGGCCTATGTTGACCCTGCCTTTCCGGCAGGAGAAAAGCTTGATTCCAAGCTGCCAAAAAAAGATGATTGGAAGGAAAGATTGAACAGCATTCAGTTCCGCAGTAAAAATTTTATTCCGGTTAAAGCTTATTATCTGGAAAAGGGAATGAGCAAATTATTCGTTGTCTCCTCCAGCTCCCCTAAGCTGCGAGAAATGATCCGAAAGCTAATTAAAAATGTGGAAACTTTGCTCACTCGCTTCGACCTCCACCGAGGCTGGTTCGGGGCACAGACCATGTTTTACAGCGTGACCTGCTTTCCCGGGCATCCGCTCGAGGTCATCGGGAAATCCATGAACCAGGGCAACGACTGGATTACCTTCAGCGGCTATATGGATTATATGCTCCTGAAGGACCTGGAGAGCTGGCTGGGGAAAGTTCATCTGCCGTTTGTGGCCGATGTTGGCGCGGGCAAGGCGACTCGCAGCCTGAACACAGTGATCTACGGCTGCAACAATTACCAAGGCCTTTCTCCCCAGGACACTCCCACCGAGGAAGAATGGATTGAGTTTGCCCGTGAGCGCGGCGGCTATATCTTCCGGCCTGTCTTTCAGAAGGAATGCGACCACTATCATTACGACGGCCATATCGGCACTCTGGGGAATAAAGAGCAGATTGACAACGAAAACGTTCCTTTCATCATTCAATCCGGCTTTGCCAAAGAGACTCTTCCTCCCTGTATGATTCTTTTTGTCGCCAAGGGGATTCCTTTGACAAAAGCCAGGATGTATGAAGCCATCCTGTCGCGGAGGAATGTGGCTGTCATCGAAGGAGGAAAGATGATGGGCCCGGAACTCTACCGGAATGCCCTGCAGATGCTTCTCATGGACAGGGTTTATCTCGACGAATATTTTGGCGAGCAGATTCAATTGAGGGCAGAGGTGAAAGGCCAAAACCTCGTTGTCACCGTCACCTCGCTCTGTCCAGATTCTGTCCGGGGAACTCTCGAAGTCAATATTCCTGAGGAATTGGCCCTGAAATCCGACTCATCTCTGGAAATGAATCTTCCTCCAAAATCAGGCCAGACTTTTTTCTTCCCTCTTCAGCCTTCACTGGCTGCCATGGACAAGGATAATCCGATTGCCGTGCATTTTCGATGGGGCAAGAACAAGAAAGAAACGTTGACCGTGATGCAGCTCCCGCCAGCCATCTCCATCCATAAGCTTTTATACGGCCATGCTCCGGAAGTGGTTTTTCCAGTCACCATCCATAATTTTACTACCCAGCGCGAGTTTCCGTTGAAGGTTCAGGTCTTCCAAAAAGGCATTTCCTCAAAAGTTGTCTTTGAGGCCACGCAGAATTGCACGATTGAGCCTGGAACATTCCAGACGCTTTCCTTTGCTCTGCGAGTTCCGCCGGGCCAGTTTGAGGTCAAAGCCTCAGCGCTCGGCGCCGAAAACACAGGCCAGCTGGCTGTTGGAGAGAAGTCGGGTGCTCCAACCCTCTATGAAATTGATTTAAACCACGACGGCCTGAATGAGTACCGGATGGAGAACGACTGGGTCAAGGTGACGCTGCTCCGCATCGGGGCAAGAGTCATTGAATACATCGTCAAGAAGCGCAACGACAACCTCTTCTTCAAGCTCTGGCCGGAAAAGGAGGATACAGACAAGCGTCCATTCCGAAAGCGCGGGTTCTATCCTTACGGCGGATTCGAGGATTTCCTCGGCCAGGCAAGCATGGAAACCCACGAGGTCTATGAGGCTGAAATCCTCAAGAAAGAAGGCGATTACGTCCAGGTCAAAATGGCGGCGGATTATTACGGCAACAAACTCGAGAAGATATTCACCCTTTACGGGAACACGCCTCTGCTCGAAGTGCGCTTTGCGCTGACATTCAGAAATCCTGAAGCCAACATGCTCGGCCCCCAGCCGATCCTGGAACTGGGTGAGCGCCATTGGACAGAAGACCTATTTTTCGTTCCCAGCCAAGAGGGAGTCGAGGAGCTCAGGATGCGGCCAGAGGAATATTATGGAAGAATCATTCACCTTCAAGAAGGATGGAACGCAGGCTACGAATCAAGAGAAGACACCGCCTTTATCGGCGCTTTTCCTGTGAGCCAGCCAAAATTCCTGCACGTCTGGATGAACCATCCTTCCAACGAGGAATCCCATCATTATTACGCTGAATTCCAGCCATGGGTGCCCATCTTCCAGAAAAGCACGATGTATTTCTCCTATTATATCTGGGGAGCCGCAGGCTCATGGCAGGAAAATCTGGAAGCAGTCAGAAAAATGGGTTTGATCAGCAGGCGGTAAAAAATTCAAAAAGAGGTTAAACATCATGAAAAATTTTAAAACTCTTTGCCTATTGTGCTTTTTATTCATTTTGTCTTCACCGATTTTATCAAAGGGACAGACTTATCAAGCAGAGAGAACCGGTAAATATTTTCAGGCATGGTTTCTGTGCGGTCCTTTTCCCAACCCTTCCACAGCCGAAGGTCAGGACCACACCAAAGACCTTCCCGGCTTCTACACTGACTACCTTAAAGAATACGGCGGCGAGGCGAAGCTCAAAGCAAAAGCCGGCGATGTGGTGAAGTACGAAGGCGGAGAAGCGAGATGGATAAAGTACACGGCGGATAGTCAAAGCATAGACCTTGTCCGCGCTATCGGTCCGAATGATCGTGTCCTTGCCTACGGATACTGTCTGGTTAAAGCCAATCACTCAGGCCGCTACCTCTTGCTGCTTGGCAGCGATGACGGCGTCCGCGTCTGGGTTAACGGCGAAGAGGTCTGGGACAATCCTGTCGGCCGCGGCCTCAAGCCCGACCAGGACATCATTCCCGTCAAGCTCAACAGAGGGATAAACAGCCTCCTGCTTAAAGTTGAAAATGGCCTGGGAGCCTGGGGGTTTTCTGTCCGCCTGATGCCTTTTTCTCATGAGCCATTCACCAGCTTCCGCTTCTTTGAAGCCAGACGAGCCAGGGATAAAAAAACATACGTTTACTCCCTTTATAACTCAAACTACACAAAATCCCTCTTCAAGAGCGTCAATTTCAATTTAAGAGCTGCTGAGAAAAAAGATGAGGTCATCTGGAGTGCCGATTGGCCATTCGGGGATAGAATCGAGCTCCCGGGAAACGATGAAGAATACCGCGATTACTGGCTCAGCGAAGAAAGGGAGTATGCAAACGGCGCTAAAGGCACGATGACGATTCCGCTGAGCATCGGAATGATTGAGCATAAAACGCTTTTCGAGAACGGCCGGACAAATTACCGAATCGTCATCGGCAGGGATGCCTCAGAATCTGAATCCTGGGCAGCGCAGGAGCTCAGAGCCTGGCTCATGGAAACGAGCGGCGCCGACTTTCCCGTTTACGACGACAGCCAACCCTTGGCTGGAAATGAAATCATACTCGGCATCAACCGCCACACAGAGCAGATTCTCAAGGATGAAACGCCTCATCCTGCGGCTGATGATGAGAGTTTTAACATCCGCAGCATCGGGCCTCATCTTCTCATCTATGGTGGAAAAACCCGCGGCACGATGTACGGCGTGATGGATTTTCTTGAGACCTATATTGGCTGCCGCTGGTACACTCCGCAAGTGAGCAAAGTCCCAAAGAAAGAAAGATACAGCTACATAAAGATTGAAAAAAGTGACAGTCCGGGTTTGCCTGTCAGGAACGATTTTTACTTCGAAGCCTTTGACCCGCTCTGGGCTGCCCGCAACCGGATGAACGGCGCCATGCAGGCGCGCAAACAGCCAGGAGGAGTGGAGGCTTACTGGTCGGTTCATACCTTTTACAGGCTCGTTCCGCCTGAGGAATTTTTCGAGGAGCATCCTGAATACTTCTCGTTGATCAACGGCAAAAGAACAAAGGACAACGCCCAGCTCTGTCTTTCAAATCCTGATGTCTTGAGAATACTCGTTGAACGCCTTAAACAGGTTATGCGTGAAAATCCTGACTATTTAATCTACTGCGTCTCCCAGAATGACTGCGCAGGAGCCTGCCAGTGCGAGGAATGCCAGGCCATCGCCGCGCGTGAGGGGAGCGAATCCGGACCCGTTGTCAATTTCGTCAACAAAGTCGCTGAGGCCGTGGAGAAAGAATTTCCAGACAAATACATCGGGACGCTTGCCTATCAATACACCCGCAAACCGCCAAAGGCCATCAGGCCGAGGAAGAATGTCGTCATAAGGCTCTGCAGCATCGAATGCTGCTTTGCTCATCCTTTCTACGATTGCCCCCTCAACCAGTCTTTCTTGAAAGACCTGCGCGACTGGGCTTCCATCGCACCCCATCTCTACATCTGGGATTATGTGGTCAACTTCAGGCACTATCTTCTCCCCCATCCCAATTTTAATGTGCTTCAGCCAAATTTGAAGGCCTTCCGCGAAAACAAAGCCATAGGTGTAATGGAACAGGCTGCCTATCAGAACCGGGGAACCGAGTTCGCGGAGCTTCGAGCCTACGTTATTTCCAAGCTCTTATGGAATCCTGACTGTGATCTAGAAGCGGTCATCGATGACTTCATGTATGGTTATTTTGGGCGGAGCGGACAGTACATCCGTCAATATTTTGACCTGCTTCACAGGCTCATCACCCCCGAGACACATCTCTTCATTTTCGACCACGTGGACAAGCCTTTGTTTAGCGAAGATTTCATCCAAGAGGCAGACAGAATTTTTGATGCGGCCGAGCGAGTGGCCGACGATGAAAGCATACGCCGCAGGGTTGAGGTGGCCCGCCTGCCCATCATGTATCTCAAGCTGAACAGGGATGTTTTCAAAGCCTATGATGACGGGACATACGAGCGATTCAAGGAAATAACTGAGCGCGAAAACATCACCCGGCATACAGAATGGACAGACATCTCTCCTTTGTTCAAAGAGCTAAAAAAGAAACTAGGAATAGAGGAATAACGTCCCTATTTTCTTAGCCCATTGGGCCTGAATACACCGGCGATAGGAGCTCCGCAGAAAGGGCAGGAGGAATCTTTTAGCTTGAGGTCCGAGACAAAAAAGCCCTGCCTTCGAATGATAGCCTTGCCGCAGGAAGGACATTGAGTATTTTCTGATTCTCCATAGACGTTCCCGACATAGATATAGCGAAGCCCTTCGCTCTTCCCGATAGAATAAGCCTTGCGCAGTGTCTCAACCGGAGTTGCGCTTTTGTCAGTCAATTTATAATCAGGATGGAAGCGGCTGACATGCCAGGGGATGTCAGGGTCTGTTTCGGCGATGAAGCGGGCAATATCCCTCAGCTCATCATCGCCGTCGTTCTCGCCAGGGACAACAAGGGTCGTGATCTCAACCCAAATGCCGAGCTTTCTCATCAAGCGAATCGAATCGAGCACAGGCTCGAGATGGGCCTGGCACATGGTGTGGTAAAATTCCTCCCTGAAAGACTTGAGGTCGACGTTGCAGGCATCGAGGTAAGGCTTGATCGTCTCCAGGGCTTCGGAAGTCATGTAGCCGTTAGTGACAAAGACATTGCCCAGGCCTTCTTTGCTGGCCAGCTTGGCTGTCTCATAGGCGTATTCAAAAAAGATTGTCGGCTCAGTGTAGGTGTAAGAGATGCTCTGACAGCCGTTATCCTTTGTCGCAGCAACAATACTCTCAGGGCTGAGCTTATAACCTGAAGCTCCTTCCTCTTTTCTCTTCGAGGCCTGGGAGATCTCCCAGTTCTGGCAGAATGGACAGCGAAAATTGCAGCCGACAGTGGCGATGGAAAAAGAAGTCGTTCCGGGCAAAAAATGGTGGAGAGGCTTCTTCTCGATGGGGTCGACATGGGCAGCGATGACTTCGCCAAAGACATGGGTGTAGAGCTTCCCTCCTTTGTTCTGTCTCACGCCGCAGATTCCGAATTTCGGGTCGACAATCTGGCAGCGATGGCTGCAGAGAAAGCAGGAAACCTTGCCCTCATCAAGGAGGCTATAGAGCATGGCTTCTTTGATCATCCTCTTTCCCTTTCAAGCTTGAGCTCGTCCTTGGAATAAAAATCCTCTGCTGAAGGGCAGAGGGACTTCAGCTCGCACTGGGGGCAGAGTGGCTTCCGGGCCTGGCAGATTTTCCGCCCATGGTTGACGAGCATGTAATTGAAATCGAGCCAGTCTTTTCTGGGCACAAGCGCCATCAAATCTCTCTCGATCCTTTCCGGGTCTTTCTCCCGGCTCAAGCCCAATCTTCCGGAAAGGCGCCGGACATGGGTGTCGACAGCGATTCCTTCGGCTTTCTTGAAGGCACTGGAGAGGACGATGTTGGCTGTCTTGCGCGCTACTCCTGGCAGAGTGATCAGGTCTTCCATTTTATCCGGAACCTCTCCGCCAAAATTCTCGACAATCCTCTTCGAGGCGCCGATGATGCTCCTTGACTTGTTTCTGAAAAATCCTGTCGGCCTGATTTCCTTCTCCAGCTCTGCCTGCTTGGCAGAGGCAAAATCTGCGGCTGTTCTGTATTTCTCGAAAAGAGCGGGTGTGATCTGGTTGACTTTCTCATCCGTGCATTGAGCGGCCAGAATCGTCGCCACCAGAATCTGGAGGGGCGTCTCAAAGCGAAGGGCTGTCCGGCTTCTTGGATAGGACTTGCGCAGGATGGTTACCATTTCCCCGATTCTTTCCTCGGCACTTTTCATCTTCTCACCTCGCTTAAAACGGGCACTGCCCGGAAA
>CAZJXZ010000053.1:8723-14635 GCA_964549955.1 uncultured Eubacteriales bacterium | reverse complement strand
GTAGGGAAAATAAAGAGTTTTGAAATAGGAAAGGGGGATATCTGAACGGGCTTGAAGCTGAGGGAGATTTGCCTCGATAATCTTGGCCACCTCCTTGGGAATCTTTACCGGCTGTTCTTTGATTTTTTGACTGAAAATCAAGACAGGCAATATGAACAAAGTCAAGGACAGGACAACAAAAGTCTTTTTTGATAACATCACAATTTCTCCTCTCGAGAACATCTTTCTTGGAAAAGATAGAGATTATATTTTAAGAGGGAGAAGCTTTTCTACTTCCTGCTCTCCGCTTGAATTTCTTAAAAGGAGATAGACAGAATAGCTTCCTTTTTCCAGCCATTTCCTGACCGGTATTTCCGCTTCCCATCCACCTCCTTTATTCTCATTCAGGAATTCCTCTCTGAACTCTAAATTGTAAACATTCTCAAACTTCCAGATGACCTCATCCACTATATTCCTGACCTGTATTTCCAACTCTAATTCGGCTTTGAATCTGTCTTCTTCTTTGGCAAATATAATATTCTTGTAAGGGAGGTTGATTCGAATCAAGAGGTTGCTTTCAAGTTCTTTATTCTTCTCTTTGATGAACTCCCAGGAAAAATCAAAAAGGGCTCTCTGAAAGTTAAGCCTCGTTCTTAAAGACTCTTCTTTTTGAAGTTCATGGCTTAAGGCGAGGTCAGGTCTGAAGACCGTTTCGGCACCCATCGTCCCCGGAATGACTTCATCAATGTTGGTTGTCAGCTTATAATCTCCTGTTCCCCCAGTATCGACAAAAACAAGGTTAATGGCTTGAGGCTTTTGTAGAGAGGAAAAAAGATTGTAATAAACCCAAACTTCTGTCGGCTTTTCGCCTGTAGCCACTCGACGGCTATCAATCATCCTTCTTGGATCCTCGTATGGGTCAACTGGCTGGCCACCCATTGGATTTGTCTGGCGTTCATTGGGAGGGCCGAAGAGAATGTAGATCCGGCCTCTATCCTGAAGCCAGCCCGGCCGGCCTCCTCCTTTAAAGAGACGGTTGGCTTCCTCTATCCTGGCATAATAGGCTTCTTTGTATTCATTAGTTTCTGTTTCAGGCGTTGGGTCTCTCCTCTTCCAGAATTCATCGCTGAACTTTGCACGAGCTGAGGGAGGAAGCTCTAAGAAAATCTTCGACTCTTCTTTAGTGATGATGTAGCGGACCTTGTTGAAAAATTCCTCGTTCTGAGGGTCAAGCCTTCGCTCCAGCCTCGATGTGGCGCAAAAGCTTGTGAGAAAAACCAAGGCCAGAAATAAGGTTACGGCCATTAACACCTTTTTTCCCATCTTAATCTCCTGACCTTTATTATAAAGAATTCACTTTCCAATAAGCAATTAACCAAAGAACCATTCGAAACGCCGTGATATTAATAGCGCGATTTTCCATCGAGCAAAAAAGACGTATTTATAAACCATAAATCAGATTGTGAACTCCATGGCTTTCTTTGCCTCTTCCTCACCAGTCCTGTTCTTTAGGACGGCACGAAGAAAATTTTTTCCCTGGCGAAGCCTGCCCACATCTCTTTCCAGGACCAAAGGAATTTCGATTTTGCGCTTCATATTTTTTTTCTCTTGAAGCTCTTCCTCGCTCATTTCAATATCAAAGGCTTGGTAGTGCTGCCAAACAACTTTCTTCTCAAAATCCTCCAGCTCGAGGCGAAGGTCGAGAGTCGTTGTCAGCTTCTTGTCCTCGGATTTATACCAGATGACATTATAAGGAATCTCGATGATGACCATGCCTTCAAACCTATCTTTCTCGACAACTCTTTTCTCCAGCTTCCACTGAAAATCAAAAAACCCTTTTTCTTCTCTCAAGAGAGTTTGTTGTGCCACGGCCTGGGCTAAGTTGAGCTCATGCATATACATCAGGTTGAGCTCACGGATAGAAGAAAAATCGTAGGTAACCAGTGTATAAACCCCTGTGTTATCTCGGTCGACAAATATAACTGGAAAGTTGCCATAATGCCAAATCTCTCCGGAACGCCCTTGAAGGAATTCATAAGGGTCGTAGCTTCCAGCAGAATATGTCTCTCTGTATCCGGGTGGGCCGAATAGGATGTATATTCTTCCTCTATCGGTCATGTATCCAGGTTTGGCCTCGCTCACAAAAAGCTCGTTCGCTTTTTCTAAACGATTCATATACTCCATCTTGAATTCGTTCTCCTCAGTCTTTGGGTCTGGATCACGACGCTTCCAGAATTCTTCCTTAAACTTTTCTTTCTCAGCATCGGGCAGCTCGAGAAAAATCTTTCTTTCTTCTTTGGTGATGATGTATCTGACCTGCGATAAAAATTCAGCATTGACCGGGTCAAGCTTCCGCTCCAAGTTGTAAAGGCGACAGGAGGAAAAGAAAAGAAGAAAGCAAGAGGCAAGAAAAAAAAGAGTCTTTCTGTTTTTTAAAAAAAGGAGACTTTTTTTCAAGAGGGACAGTCTCCTTTTTTTACGTGGGAAAAAAATGATTCCCTCACTTCTTCTCCTTTAAAGCCTCAACAATCTTCTTGATTTGAGGCTGGTCCGGGCTTATCTCTAAAGATTTCTCGAAGGCTGCCAGAGCTTCATTCGTCTCACCGAGCCGGAAATGGCACTCGCCTATGGAATTCAAAAGATGAATGTTCAAACCATAATGAGAAATGGCCTTGTCGAAGACCTCGATAGCTTTCTTGAATTCTTTCCTGTTCTCGTAAGCTTTGCCCATGATGAAAAGCAGCTCATACTTTGGAACTTCAGGCCGGTTTAAGAAAGGAAGCAGGACAGACTCGATCTTCTGGTATTCCTCCAGGGCCAAGTAGGTCTGGGCAAGATTCAGAGCAAAATCGACTGAATCCGGCCGCTTCTGGTTGGCTTCCTCGAGTGCGGCTCGAGCCTCGGTCATCCTGCCGCTGTTGAAGAGCTGAGTTCCGATGATGTAGGAATAAACAGGATCTGAAGCCTCAGGCAAAATCTTGGAGTAGAGCCAGGGACGGGGTATGGCCTCAAGATGAGTAATGTCAAATTCATCACTTTCAAAGAGGACTTCCCTATCATCGACAAGAAGAGAAACCTGGATATTGTAATGGGCTGGAGGAAAATTCTGAAGAGAAAATTGCTCGATAACATTCGGCAGCTCTGCGCACTCTGCAACCTTTTTTGTCGCTGATTGAAATTCTTGGCCGCCTTTGAAGAAGGTGAATTTGAGGACTCCCAGCTCCTTCATTTCCCGGCTCAAGCCATGGACTTGGAAGGCTAAGACCAGAGAGTCTTGGCGGAGAAAGACTCTATTGGGCTGAAAGTAAACCTGGATTGACCCTAGTTCAAACGGCCGCAGCTTGTCCTGTTTGGCTGGATTCTTGTTCAGCTGGTAGGCGAGGATGAGGGGTGTCATCTGCAAAGCCTGCTCATCCTGAGGAATGATGAGGTCCTGGTCAAGGGAGGTGAATTCTTTGGAGGCTTCATTCTTGATAATAAGTGAAAACTTGTAATTTCCAGGGATAAGGGGGAACATATCATAAATGATAAGGGGCTGACGGCTGACGCTTTTTATCTTCGCTTGGTCGAAATCCAGCGAATTGTTCTTTTCAAACTGATAGATAGTTTTCCCCTCCAAGTTGGAGACTTTGCCGTTGACTTTCAAGTTCGTGTAATATTTGTTCTCATATTGACTGACCGAAAGCCTTTCCGGCTCGATTCCATAGTGGACAAAATACATCCCTGAACTGTCTCTCAGCACTTTGACTAGATAATCGCAGTCGATGTAGTTGGCCGTATAATCCACTTCTACCATATCTTTGTATTCCAAAAATTTCTGGGCATACCTTTCTTTCACCTGTGTCGAAGGGATTGTCTCCACCTTCTGGACTAACAAGTCTGACGACAGAGAGGGACGGCCTAAGCTTGCCGATTCCTCACCAGGAATAAGGCTCAGAGAAACCTCGGCGAGCTCAGGTTCAAACTCTTTGAGCTGCTCGTAGGCCTTTTGATAATCTAAAGGGTCTCCATAATAAGATGTCATCAGGGCCTGGGGCCCGTCCTTGAGCGGGCTGTAAAGCTTGTACTCGCCGCTGCCACCTTCCTGGAAAAAAACAAGGTTAAAGCCAGGGGGAAGCCCGAGGTTTGTCTTGCCTTGGTAGAACCAGATTTCAGCAGGATAAGTCATGGTCTTTCCCTCGAAGCGCTGGATATCGTTGGGCTCACCCAAAAGAATGTACATCCGCCCCCTGTCTGTTCTCCATCCGGGTTTAGCCGTTTCTCGGCCGAAGAAATGATTGGCATAGTTCAGGCGGCGGTAGTGCTCTGTCCTGAATTCATTCTCTAGAGTCGCCGGATTGGGATCCCTGTGCTTCCAGAAAGCGTCGATAAATCGCTCTCTCTCCCGGTCTGTCCCAAGCTTCAAAAAAACATCCTTCTCGACAGGAAGGATGATATAGACAACTTCTTCCTCCAGCCATTTTTTATGAACAGGCGGCAGGTCTTTGGCCTTCTTCTGCGCAATCCCATAAAGGCAAACGAAGGCTATCAGCATCAGGATAAAAAAAGAGAATTTATTTTTCACTAGGAAACTCCTTTGTCTGTTTTAATTACTGGCTCTGTTTTTTAATTTAATGTGAACTGCGAATAAATTCAAGGCTAAAAATTTCCGCTTCAACAAAATTTTTGACATCAACCTTTATGCCAAAATTTTTTGCTGGCTATCTCCTTGTATTCTAACCCAACCAAGAATCATCTGCAATTCCGGGCTGAAAAGAGGTTTTCCATAACAGAAAAAAATGCTCTCCTCAATCCTTTATCCCTGGATTACCGACTAAAACTCTCAGGAATTCAAAGTCTTGAGGAGTGATACTTCCTCCAAGGTAAGGGAATACAAGTTTATTATGGAGCAGGGGGTCGCTCTCCGCAGCTAACAAGCCTTTCTTGACAAGGTTTTGCCATTCCTCAGTGCCTGGAACAGGTGAGAAAAAGGCCAACCTTGGTCTTGCTCCCAGCCGGCGAACATGAAGGATGCTCTCGCTCGCTGTAGAAATATCCTGACCCGGAAGTCCGACCAATAGATAGACATTGATCTCCTGGCGGCTGTAGCCAGCCTTCTCCAGGTAAAAGAGGGCCTTCTCCAAGTCTCCCTCTGAAACCTTCGGACATGATTTGCTGAGCAAGTCTTTGTCAAAGAATTCCTGGCTGAGAAAAAGGGATTGAACGTTGGCTTTCTTGAAAAGAGAGGCGACTTCAGAGTCTATCTCTTTCAAGTGAAGCCCGTTAGGAGTGTGAAAAACAAGGGGAAGATTTTTTCGAACGATCTCTTTCAGGATTAAAAGAAAATGGCGCTCCTTGTTGAGAAGAAGGGCGTCATCGTAAAAAGCAAAATTTCGAGTCTTGTGCTGCTGATGATGGCTTTCTATCTCCGAGACGACAGAGGAGGGGTCCCTCTGCTCAAAATTATGGCAGAGCAGCCCAACAGCGCAGAAAGAACAATTGAAAGGACATCCTCTCGAGGTCAGAATGGGAATCGTCTCTTTATTCTCCATCAATTCAAAAGAAGGCCAGGGAAGACTGTCAAGGTCTTCAAAGCTGAGATCAGGACAGGCGACATCCTCCAAAACTTCCCTGATCAAAGGGAGAATGCCCCTCTCTCCAGGCCCCTGGAAAATAAAATCAGCCCCGGAAAAGCGGCGGGCATGTTCAGGCATCAAAGTGGCATACACTCCGCCCAAAATCACAGGAACCCGGCCGAATTTTTTGCGGATGAGCTCGACAACAAGCTGAACGCCTGGATACCAGTAGGTCATGATACAGGTGATGAGAACAAGGTCAGGGTGAGAAATCTTGTCCAGTTCATGAGAGAAAAGCGGGAGTGGAATTCCATAGCGAGAGTACTTTCTGGGAATATCCTTAAGGACTTCGGGCTTGGGAACTTCCTCTTTGGGAAA
>CAZJXZ010000053.1:0-8623 GCA_964549955.1 uncultured Eubacteriales bacterium | reverse complement strand
ACTTTCTGGGAATATCCTTAAGGACTTCGGGCTTGGGAACTTCCTCTTTGGGAAAGGGACCTCTGCCATCAAGCTTGCTCTTATATTTTTTATCCAGAAGCGGATGATGGCGGTCCAAGCAGTCGATGAAATGAAGATGAAAGCTGCCGTGCTTCTTAAGAAGCGAAGCGACATAAAGAAGGCCGAGAGGCTTCAACCAGAAGTCATAGGCGGTGAAATCATAAATCCAGGGATTTATGAGGAGGATGTTCTTTTTCGAAGACATCTATCCATTTCGTTCTTGGTCTATGGGACGCAATTTTTATTTAAACGTGATAAATTTTATTACAATGTCCTGACCAATGACCGGACGCTGTCTGGCCTCAACTTGGATTAACTTTTTAAGGTCGCCGCCTCGCTTCCCGTAACACTCAGCTCGCGCTTTCGGCTCATCCTGGCTATTACACTTTTGTTATTCCCTTTATATTCAGTTGGTGCGGAAGGTGGGACTCGAACCCACACGGTCTCATCGACCATAAACTCCTGAGGCTTACGCGTCTACCAATTCCGCCACTTCCGCACTCAGCGATAACGAAAGAATTGCAGGAATTATGGTTTATTATAGTCACATTCCAGTAAAGAGTAAAGACGGAGAACTGCAGAAAAGTGCTTGACAAAAGCACGTTCTGTTCTTATTTTGTATTTTACGGACAGCATGCCAGGGTTATGTCTTAATAGAAAAACCGAAATTATGCTTTTATTCTCTAAAAAGGAGGTCTGATGAAACTATCGAACCGCAAGCAAGTGGAGAGCCTCTCCAAGTTCAAGAGTGAAAAGTTTTTAACAACATCTTTCTATCTCAATACAGACAAAAGCCGGATGACAAAAAAAGAAATAGCTCTTTCTTCGAAAAACCTTCTCAGCAGCGGAAAATTGGAGGTCGAGCAGTTGGAGGTTGGCAGGGAGAAGAAAGAATCCCTTTTCCAAGACCTGGATAAAATTAGCCGCTTCTGCTCCCAGCAGCTCGGCTCTTTCAATTCCCCTGGACTGGCCGTATTTTCCTGCACAGGCCAGAATTTCTGGCAGCTTTTTAACCTTCCCAGCCCGCCGCGGAACAGAATCATCTTCGACCAGAATTCCTATGTCCGCCCTCTTTCAGCGATACTGGATGAGCATCGCCGCATTTTTGCCCTGATTCTGGACCGGAGGGAAGCCAGGTGGTTTGATATTTTCATGGGTGAGATCTCGCCGCTGGAGAGCCTTTCCAGCGATGTCCCGAGCAAAGTCAGGGAAGGGGGCTTTGAAGGCTATGAATCGAAGAGAATCGAAAGGCACATCGCCAGCCACCTTCACGACCATTTCAAGAAAGTAGCCCAGAAAACTTTCGATTTATTCCAGAAAAATCATTTTGACTGGCTCTTTCTCGGGTGCAACGAGAAATATCGGCCAGACTTCGAACCTCTCCTCCATCCCTACCTTAAAGGCAGGCTGAAAGGCTGGCTCAAGGCCATGCCCTCCGATTCTGCGGCAACTGTTCTCAAGGAATCGCTGGAATTGGAAGAAAAGTTGAAAAAGCAAGTAGAGGAAGAGATTGTTCAGACTTTTGTCTCTGAGCTGGAGAAAGGCGGCCTAGCGGTCTCTGGATTAAAGAACACACTCACCAGCCTTAATCGCGGGGAAGTCCTGACGCTGCTCATAACCCGCAACTTCTCAGCTCCAGGAAGAATCTGTCCCCAGTGCCGCTCTCTGTTTATCGACGACCTCCGCTGCCCGACTTGCCAGAAAAAGACTGAGAAAGTTGTAGACGTTTTCGACGAAGCCGTAGAGGCGGCCATGGATAAAAACTGCACCGTCAAACACATCACTCCGCCTTCAAGATTGAATAGATACGGAAAAATCGGAGCCTTGTTGAGATACAAGGCGGAATAAATATTAATTTTTTTGTCTGCGCTTGACCTATCTCAGCTGAACCCCAAAGGAACAAAAAATAGCCAACTAGCTAAAACGATTAAAAAAGGGAAAGCCACTTTTATCAATGATCACTTTGCTCTTGAAAACTTGACCCGGTCGAACATACTGTAAATTATGGGAATGATGAAGAGCGTCAGAAAAGTTGTAGCTGTCAATCCCCCCAGGACTGTGATCGCCATCGGCGCTCTCATCTCCGACCCCTCTGAGGTGCTGATAGCCATGGGCATCATTCCGACGATGGTCGTCAGAGCTGTGATCAGAACCGGGCGGAGCCTAGTTACGCAGCCCTGAAGTATGGCCTCCTTCTTTTCAATTCCTCTTCTTTTCAACTGGTTGATGTAGTCAATCATGACGATGGCGTTGTTGACCGCGATTCCTGCCAGCAGGACGACGCCAATCAGCGCCGGCAGGCTGATAGGCTGGCCCGAGATAAGCAGAGCCAGGATGACTCCAATAATAGCCAGGGGGATGGTGAACATGATAATGAAAGGATGGAGGAAGGACTCGAACTCAGAAGCCATGATCATATAAACCAGGAGGGTCGCCAGGGCAAAAGCACCGGCCATGATGATGAAGGCATCCTTCATCTGCTCATACTGGCCGCCGATTTCGATGAAATAGCCTGAAGGCAGAGCCTTTTCTATCTCACCTGTTCCCTTTCTGATGTCTCTGACAACGCTTCCCAAGTCTCTGCCGGCGATATTGGCACTGACAGTAACCACCCTTGCCTGGTTTTCCCTTGTTATCTTGATCGGCCCTTCACCTCTTGAGATCGAAGCGACCTGGTCTAAACGGACCATTGTCTTTAAAGGAGTCATGATCGGAATGTTTCTTATGTCATCTAGAGTATTCCTGAACTTTTCATCAAACCGAATACGAATATCGACTTCCTCGTTCCCTTCCCTGTATCGAGTGGCCACCTTTCCCAAGGCTGCTGTCTGGACAGCATCTGCCACCTGGCTGACCATCAACCCCAGCCGTGACGCCTGCTCTCTGTTTACAGAGATGTGGTATTCAGGCTTTCCTTTGGCAAGAGAATGGGCGACATCCCTCAATCCTTCAATATTCTTGATTCTTTCCACAATGCTGTCGGCTACCTCTTTGAGCATCTGGAGGTCTTTTCCAAAGATTTTTATCTCCACAGCTGAGCTTGCTCCGCCCATCATCATCTGACCCATATCCAGGGCTTCAAACTTAACATCTTTTAGCTTAGGCAGCCTTCCTCTAATCCTCTCCAGAATTTGGGTGTCGGTCAGTTTTCTTTTCTCCCTATCAACCAGTCCGACCCAGAGAATCCCATGATGAGTGCCCTCGATGCTGAACCCTCCGGCTGCATCAGCAGGGTTATCCTCTGCTTGAGAGCCGACTTGAGCCGTTGATACTTTTATCAATGGCTCCTGAGCCATCAATTTTTCAACCATCTGGACAACCCTGTCTGTCTCTTCGATGGAAGTTCCAACAGGCATTTTAACCGAAAGGATGAACATGCTCCGGTCCATGGAGGGCATGAATTCAGTCCCGAGGAAAGGAATGAGAACCAGGGAGAGCAAGAACAGGCCTATTGTTCCTCCGAGAACCCACCGCCTTCGCTCCAGCGCCCAGCGCAATGACTTCCTGTAAAAATTCCTTGCTTTATCGAAGCGGCCTGCCAACCTGGTTATTCCTTCTTTATTCTGTCTTGCCCTGACCTTGAAGAGAAGAGAGGCAACAAGGGGAACAATTGTCAGGGCAACAAAAAGCGAGGCGATCAGAGAAAAGGCAATGGCCAGAGCCAGTCCGCGCGTCAACTGACCTGTGATTCCGCGAGCAAAGACCATCGGGAAGAAAACAGCAATGGTGGTTAATGTTGAAGCGGTGATGGCCATTCCTACTTCAGTTGCGCCAATTTTCGCTGCCACATTCCTCTCCTTCCCTTCCTCGATATGGCGAAAAGTGTTCTCGATGACAACAATGGCATTATCGACCAGCATCCCGACACCCAGGGCTAAGCCTCCTAGAGTCAATAAATTTAGGGTGTAGCCGGCGAGGTAAAAGGCGATAAAGGTGGTGATGATAGAAAGAGGGATGGCCAAGGCGATGGTGATCGTCGGACGCCAGTTCTGAACGAAGATTAGAATAAAAAGAATGGCCAGGAAGCCGCCGACCAGAGCATTATTCACTGTCCTCGAAACAGCTCTCTGAATCATGTCGGATTGGTCAAAGACAGAGTAAAATTTGATATCAGCAGGAAGAGTTTCATTTATCTTCGCCAATTCTTTCTTAACATCTCTGGCTGTGATAACAGTATTGGCTCCGGAGCGCTTGTTGATGATTAAAAAAACTGCCTTCTGACCCTGGATCCGGCCTAAATAGCGAGCTTCCTTCATCGTATCCTTGACATCAGCCACATCCCTTACATAAATGGGCTGGCCGGTTTGAGTCGAGCCAACCACAGTGTTGCGGACATCATCCAGAGATTTGAATTCGCCAAGACTCCTAATTAAGAATTCAGAATGCCTCTCCACGATACGCCCGGCAGGGAGATTCAGGTTTTCCAGGCGCAGGGCAAGAAGAATCTGGTCGAACGAAAGGCCGAGGGATTCGAGAGCGGCCTTGTCAATGTCAATCAGAATCTCTCTGATATCTGTGGAGAAAACCTGAGCTGAGGCCACTCCATCAATTCTATCTAGCCGGGAAGCGACTTCATCTTCGATCAACTCTTTAAGCTCAAAAGTTGGCATTTTTTCTGAGGTGATGCCATAGAAAACAATCGGTATCTGAGAAAGGCTGAACTTCACCACAAGGGGATCAGAAGCATCCTGAGGGAGATAGCTCCGGTAGAGACCAAGCTGGTCTCTGATATCCTGGGCGGCAAAATCAAGATTGGTCCCATACTCAAATTCAACCAAGACCACCGAGACTCCTTCTTGGGTTATCGAGCTGACTTTTTTTACGCCGCTGACCGTGTTGATGACCTGCTCCATGGGTCTGGTGATTGTATTCTCGATGTCTTCTGGAGAAGCGCCTCGATAGGTAGTAATCACCGAGACTGTCGGAAATTCAATATCAGGGAAAAAATCCAGGCCGAGATTGGTCAAGGCGATAAATCCCAAGACGACCAGAATCATGGCCAGCATGGCCGTTGTGACTTTGCGATTGACAGAAAATTCCGGTATTTTCATTCGAGAACCTCTTCAATTTTTATTTTTGCCCCGTCCTCAAGGCCGAAGTTTCCTTCGATGATAACCATCTCTCCTTCCTTGAGTCCTCCAGTCACTTCTATAAGGTCTGAGTTCTGAAGGCCCAAGAAGACCTCTCTTCTTTGGGCCACGTCTCCCTGGGCAAGGAAGACAAATTTATTCTCGAGCACCGCCTTCTGAGGAATGACGAGAGCGTTTTCATGAGTGCTGACTTCGAGTGTTATCTCGCCAAAGGTATTAGGCCTTAGAACCAAGTCAGGATTTTCGGCCGTGATTTCAACCTTGAATTTCTTGGTCAGCGGGTCGGCAGTTAAGTTGACAAGAGAAACATAGCCTTCGAAAACTCTATCCGGCAGGGCTGTCACTCTGAGATGGGCGACCTGGCCCTTTTTGATACGGACAAAATCCTGCTGAGAAACATCGATGGCTATTTTTATCCGAGAGAAATCCATGAGCGTCAGCACGCCGCTCGTCGAAGAAAACGAACCCATCATCGGATTGATCACATCGCCAACTTCAGCATTTCTCGAAGCAACGACTCCTCTGAAGGGCGCTTTCATCAGAGAAACATCCAGGCTGTGCTGTGCCAGATTCAATCCTGATCGAGCCTGCTCGAGCTGGGCTTCTGCCGCTTCATAAGCGAGCCTGACTTTCTCATACTGCTGGTCTGAGACTGCTTTTTCCAGTTTCAAGCGCTCCATCCTCTCCATGTTTTTCTGGGCATCCTTATAATTCGCCTCAGCAACGGCCAAACCTGCCTTGGCTGCTTCGAGCTGGAGGCGGATGGCTTTTGTGTCCAGTTCGGCTAAAAGCTCGCCCTCCTCGACTCGATCCCCTTCTTGAACATAAATCTTGGCAATTTTTCCTCCGACATCAGGAGTGACATTGATCTTCTTCCAGGCTTCAATCACACCAGTATAAAAAAGTTTTTCAGAAATTTTTTGCTTCTTGACTTTGAAGACCTTAACTGGAGTAGCAGCGAAAGTTTCCTCCTTTGCGTTTTCCTTTTTGCTCTGCGAACGGCAGGTGAAAAAGGAAAGAAAAAGAAGAACAAGAGTAATACCCTTTGCCACTGTTGCTTTTTTCATTTGATTCCTCCGTGTAGACATCAAGAATTTCATTCTTTATTCGCCTTTGTGCTCATCGCTTCAGTTTCGACTCCCATCGCTTTCTCTAGCTGGGCTCGAGATATGACATAATCATAAAGGGCTTGAGAATAGTTAGTCTTGGCCTGGCTCAGAGCGGCTTGAGCCGAGCTGACATCGAGTGTTGTCGCCATTCCTTCAGAAAAATTCAGCTCGGCAATTCTCAAACTCTCCTGAGCCTGCTCGACGTTTTTCTCTTGAGAAAGGAGGGATTCGTGGGCCTCATTCAGCTTCAGCAGGGCCTGCCTCACTTCGAATCTTATCATATCCTGAAGCCCCTTATCAGCGAGCTCTATCTCTTTGATCATGGCCTTGGATTGGGCCACCCTGGCAGAGGTGGCAAATCCGTTGAAGATTGGAATGGAGAAGGCCAGATTGACAGTGTAATAGCTCTGCCAATTGTCTTTCTTGAAATTTAGGTTATCAGCCCAGAAGTTGTACGTCCCGGCTAGAGCGATGGTGGGCAGATTGGAGGCCCGGGCCATCTTCAGCATCTCTCCTGCCATCTCTCTCTGATACCTGACCTGGCTGACTTCAGGCCTGTTGAAAAGTGCCTTGGAAATCGACTCCTCCAAATCAGGCTCAAAAGGCTCATAAGCCAGCTCCCCTTTTATTTCAACAGGCTGAGAAAGGTCGAGTCCAAGCAGGGTTTTCAGCGCAAGTTCGGCAATCTTTAAGCTGTTGCGAGCCCTGATCAATTGAGGCTTTAGGTTGGCGACTTGAACCTCTGACCTCAAAAGGTCAAACTTGGAGGCCATCCCCACTTCATAAAGGCTTTTAACATTTTTATAATGCTTCTCCGCAACCTCCACAGCTTCTTCAGCCACCTTGACAAAATCCTTGGCAAGAAGGCAGCTGTAAAAAGCCTGCTTGGTGTTGAAAACAGTCATCTGCTTTGACTGCCTCGCTCCCTCTTCTGTGGAAAGATGATTATACTTGGCCTGCTTAAAGCCAGAGGTCAAACGGCCGCTGGTGAAGATGGGAAGGCTCAGAGATAAAGAGAATTGATAATCTTTGGTAAAGTCGATCGAGAACCTCTGCGGAGGTTGACCTGGAATAAAAGAAGGGAACTCCAGAACGAAAAGCTTTTCATCAAGGGTTTGAAGCCCCTGGGCATTCAGCGAAGGAAAAAAGCTCGCTGCAGCTTCCCTAACCTGAGCCCTGGCTGTTTCCACTTTCTCTTCAGCAGCCAGATAATTGGGGTTCTGACTCAAAGCCAAGCGGATGCTATCCTCGAGGGTCAGGGTTAGTGTTTCCTGAGGAGAACAAAATATGGCTGAAGAAAAAACCATCAAGGCAACTACTAATAGTCTTCTTACTTTCTCCATTTTGGCACTCCTTTTAACCTTTCCTATTTTCTTTTATGCCGGAGAGGAAAAAACTATGGAGCAAATCTGCGCTTTCGCTTATGCCGTATTCCCTGCCGCGCATGGGTCCTCTCATATAAAATCCCCGGACCAAGGCTCCAAAGACAAAGGCAGCATCCATAACATCCACTCTACGAAATTCGCCGGATTCGATTCCCTCCTTGATAACTTCACAGATGATATTAAAGATTTTTTCCATCTTCATCATTAAGTTATACGGAATTTTTGGATGCCGGATGGATGGGCAATTTCCTTTTCTTAAAGGAACGTTCAAAATTCTTTTCATCGCCTCTCTTTCCATCAAGAGAATTCGAGCGATATTTCTCTTCTTTTGGCTGTAGGAAGAGATGAAATAAATCATTTCCTTCAACTTCTTTTCGGCGCTTATCGTCTCTTTCTGAATTTTCATCATTCTTTTCTCGGATTCTTCAAAAGCGCTGAAAATAATCTCCATGAATATCTCTTTTTTGCTTGCAAAATATTTGTAAAGAGTTGCCTTTGAAAATTGGGCCTCATTGGCGATTTCGTCCACCCTCGCCGAGCCATAGCCCTTCCGGCTAAAAACTTTTTCAGCAGCTTCTAAGATGAACTTCTTGTTCTCCTCCTTTCTAAGTTTGTTTCGTATGTCTCTTAGGTTGCTTTTCATCATTTTTTATACCTTTTGGTTTTCTTAATGAACTAAATAGTTTAATTATGAACAACTAGAATAACAGCTTCCCTCCCCCCAGTCAAGATTCCCTATTCTAAAGTTTTGTAATATTCTTTTCAAGCTCAATTTTTTTATCTGGAAATGTTTCTCGTTTTATCTTATATTGAATATCTAGGCTCATGGCTAAAAAATTCTTTTTCATTTTGTTGATCTTCTTCCACTCCCTGACCTGCTTTCTGGCTCAAAATTCCGCTGCCTTCTCCTCATCCGATCAGACCACTCCTCTCTGGTGGGAAATCAAAATCCTTCTTGTCTCCGATGGAGATTACAAAG
>CAZJXZ010000052.1:0-14656 GCA_964549955.1 uncultured Eubacteriales bacterium | reverse complement strand
GGTTGAAATCTCCGATATCGGCTGTGGCAGCCTCATAGGCCACATTCACCGCATGCTTTAAAGGCAAATCCCAGATGGGGAATGTTTCAAACTTGGCATATCCGGATTTTATCCCCGTCTTATGGTCATGGTAGAGCTGCGAAAGACATGTGGCCAGCTTGCCGCTTCCCGGACCAGGGCCGGTGACGATGACCAATGGTTTTTCAGTGAGAATATACTCATTGGCTCCATAGCCTTCATCGCTGACGATAAGGTCGATATCTGTCGGATAGCCCTTTGTGATGCGGTGGGTATAGACTTTTATATTTTGCCGCTCTAGCCTATTCTTGAATATCCTGGCTGCAGGTTGGTTATCAAAGCGAGTTATGACCACAGCCAAAACATCAAGGTCCCAATCTCTTAAATCATCAATCAATTTCAGGGCATCGACATCATAGGTGATTCCAAAATCTGCCCTGAGCTTCTTTCTTTCTATATCACCAGCATAGATACAGAGCAAAATATCAGCCTTATCCTTGAGCTTTTTGAGGAGCCTCATCTTGATATTTGGATCATAGCCAGGCAAGACCCTTGCGGCATGATAATCAAAGAGGAGCTTCCCCCCAAACTCAAGATACAATCTGTTGTTGAAAGCCTCCATCTTTTCCAGGATGGCCAAGGTTTGCTCTTTCAAGTACTTTTCACTATCAAATCCTTCATTCTTTACCATTTCTCGACCCGCCTTGCTTGTCCTGGCTTCAAAAAAAGATTCTCTATCTTCAATATCATCACTATCCTTGCTCTAAAGCGATAAGAGGAAGAAAGATAAAAATTAAAAACAGGCTCATCATCGGGCTTCGTCTTTCTAATAAATAATTCCTCGATTAATGTCAATATTATATTTAATCTCATTTAATTTTGAGTCCGTCTCAAATCAAAAAAAATTACATCTTCCCCAAAAAGCGTTAACCATATCGCCAAGGCTTTAACCAGAAATTACCTTGGTCTATCTTAAAAGACTAGAATGAGTCATCCTTTTCGATGAGAAAAAAAGAGGAAAGTCATCCTTCAAATCATCCTAAAAGGCTATTTACTTAAGGTATGATTTCTATTTATTGTAATGAGACGTAAAGGAGAGATTCTTCCCATAAATTCCTGAGTTTGAGCTTGTTGACGCGCCTGATAATATGTGATAATAAATAAATTATGTATTGGAAATGAGCGAAAACCCTCGATGAGAAAATCATTCATAAAAGGATTGATGTTGCTGGCAGCGCTTGCTTTTTTTTCTTGTGCATCTCAAAGAAGTATCCAACTCGTCAATCTGACCACAAATGAACTCCCATCAGAAACCGAGCTCATTCTGACCACAACAAATCCAGTCCAGTATAAAGACACCAAGCTAGAAAATCCCCCTTGCCTCATAATAAATTTCCCGGAAAGCAAGGTCTTCAGCCAAATCGAGGAGGAATTCGAAATCAACAGGGGACCGATCAAAAACATAAAAAACGAATACTACCCGAGCGAGAATAAAGGCCAGCGCCAGCTCAATCTGATGATTGTGGAGCTCGCCCAGGATTTACCCTATAGCATATCCAAGAACGGCCGTTCGATAGTCATAAGTATAGAAAATCCAAAACAATCTTCCCTCCCGCCTGCTGAAGAGAAAACAAAGGCTCAAGCAGAAGAGAAGGGCAGTCCCCTTGACCTTGAGCCCGGATATCTCATCGGACCAGAGGACGTCTTAACCATAGAGGTCTGGAAATACCCTGATATGTCAGGAGAGGTGATGGTCGACTATAAAGGCGACATTAAATTTCCTCCGATAAGAAAGATGACCGTCGCAGGAATGACGACCTTCCAATTGGAAGAAGAGTTGACCAAAGCTCTTTCAAAATATTTAATCGACCCTGTGGTCTTCGTCAGGGTAAAAGAATATAACAGCAAAAGAGTCATCGCCCTAGGAGAAATAGCGACTGGAATGTACAACTTGAGAAGACGGACAACCTTGGTTGAGTTTATAGGGCAGATAGGAGGAATGAAGCCCAATTCAGATACTTTTCACATCAAGTTGATTAAAAAAGGTGGAGAAATTTTCAGCTATGATTTAAACGAATTGATCAGCGATCCAATAAAATCTGAATCTGTCGTTGTCTCCGGAGGCGATACAGTTTATGTTCCACCTCTGGAGATGAATAAAGTCTTTGTTCTGGGGGAAGTGAAGAATCCTAAAGTCGTCAATATCAAAGGAAGGCTTACCATAACCGAAGCCATCGCCGAGGCGGGCGGCTTTGCCCAGAATGCTGTCAAAAGCAGCGTCATCGTCATCAGCGGGGAATTAGGTTCCCAGAAAGGAATACGGGTTGACCTGAAACAATTTTTGAAGCGGGCTGATGCAAGCCAGAACATAGAGTTAAAGCCAGGTGATATTGTCTACGTGCCTAAAAGCTTTGTGGCCGACGTCGAGCGATTCTTGGCGGCCATAGCCATTCCCGTGACGTGGTATTTCTGGTCAAGGCGATAAAGGGGTGAGCGAAAATGCCCAAGCTTGAGATGAACTTGGTTGACTACTTGCGAGTGATTCGCAAAAGAACACGAATCATATTTCTGTCCATCATCCTGGTGATTTCTTCCACTTTTTTTTACACCCAAAAACAGACTCCTATCTACAGAACATCTTGTAAAGTGAAGATCGAACAAAGAAAATCAGTGGCCGAGATATTGACGGAAATGGTCACCTGGTCTCCGGGCGACGCTATCGCTTCCCAAGTGGCTCTCATCCAAAGCTTTCAAACCATGGAAAAAGTCGCAGAGAGCTTAAACTTGATAAACCCCTCTATGAAAGAAGCAGAGCGGATGAGGGTCGTCAAATGGGTTCAGGGTCAAATTACGACAGAGCCGATAGAGGCCACCAACATCATTGCCATCACCATCACTTCCAGCAATCCCAAACAGGCGGCAGAACTTGTCAATAAAGTTGCTGAGGTCTACGCTGATTTGCATTTTGAAAACAAGAAAAAAGAAGCAACAAATATGAGAAACTTTGTCGAAACCCAGTTGAACAACTATCTCAAAGAGCTGCAGGAAAGCGAAGCCTCGCTCCAAGTCTTCAGGCAGGAAAATCCATTAGTCCTGGAGAGGAATATCACAGACTCGCATCCGGTTCTCGCCGACACGAGAGTGACTGGGCTCAAGGAAGGAATCGTTAAGCTGGAATTAGAATTGATTTCCTTGAAAAGCAAATACACAGATGCCCATCCCGAGGTGATAACCGTCAAAAGAAAATTGGAAAAATCCAGGAAAGATTTAGCTGAGACCATCGAGCTTGTCACCTCCGAACAAAAGGAGCTTTCTTCCAAAGAAATCAAACTGGCCCAGCTCAAGAGGAATGTCTCCACAGCCGAAGACCTCTATTCAATGTTTAGAAAAAAATATGAAGATGCCCGTATTCTGGAGGCAGAAAAGGCTCAGGATGTGACCATTATCGAGCGGGCCTCAGTCCCCACCCGCCCCATAAGCCCGAATTATCGTTCCAACATCATCGTCGGCATCCTCAGCGGAATAATCATCGGACTGATCATGGCCTTTGTCACTGAAAGCCTTGATACTTCCATCGGCCGCATCGATGACTTGGAAGACCTGCTCAAAGTTCCTGTTCTAGGCATCATTCCCAGCAGCTCCTTGGATAAACAAAAAAGATTTAGGCTAAAATTCAAAAAGAAAGAGGCCGTTTCTGAAGGAGAGCAGCTCAGCAAACGCCTGATCACTCTCTTTGAACCGTCTTCGGTCACAGCCGAAGCCTACAAGAGTCTGAGGACAAACTTGGACCTTACAGGATTAAAAAAGCGAGGAAGCACCATCGTCCTCACCAGTTCAGCTCCGGAAGAAGGAAAAACACAGACCCTATGCAACCTGGCTGTGGCCATGGCTCAGGCTGGACAGAAGGTCTTGATTGTTTGCTCCGATTTCAGAAAACCGGCGATTCATAAACTGTTCGGGCTGAAGAGAGCCCCGGGCTTAGCCGAAATTCTATTAGGAAACATACCCTGGAAGAAAGCGGTCAACACGGCAACAGACATGTTATTGGGTGGACTCGAATATGAACTGATCCTGAGGACTCCGGGCATAGAAAATCTGTACATCATCACCTCTGGAGAACGCTCTCCCAACCCCACCGAGCTGCTCAGCTTCCCCGAGATGGACGCCTTAATTCAAGAGCTCAAGATGAATTTTGAAGCTATTCTCTTTGACAGCCCCCCTACTCTTCCCGTAACCGACTCAGCCATCCTGGGAGCAAAAGTCGATGGCGCAATCATAGTCTATCAGGCTGGAAAAACCTCAAGGCATGCACTCCTCCGCACAAAAGTCCAGCTGGAAAATGTGAAAGTCAAAATTCTGGGAGTTGTCATCAATAACCTCAAGGCTCGGTTCATAGAGGATGTCACCCCCTACCAGAGATACCGCTATTACGGATATTACGGCGAGAAAGAGAAAAAATAATCACTCCGTTTTCCGGGCACAAATCAAGGCTCACCATGACCTTTCTCTTTAGGGAATAAAGATTATGCTCATAGACTGGGAAGGACCCAAGTTCACCACCTTACTTGTCATTCTCGCCACGGTTATCATCAGCATCTTTTTGGGCCAGTTAATTATCGGATTTTCTTATAAAATCACCTTAGCCTTGATCTTCGGCGTTATCATCTTCTTGATAACTCTGGTCAATACCGATGCGGCGCTGGCCATATTGATTTTTTCGATGCTGCTTTCCCCGGAAATTCTATTAGGCCGAGTGCCTGGCAGGGATATTGTCATCCGCTTTGATGACATCCTGCTGGCCCTGATCACTTTCACCTGGCTGGCAAAAACAGCGGTCAATAAAGGACTGGCTCTTTTCATAAAAACACCGCTCAATAAAGCGATTATTGTCTATATTTCGATCTGCGCCGTAGCCACGCTGAGAGGCATGATTCTGGGATACATCATTCCCGCCAAAGGATTTTTTTATATCATAAGATATGCGGAATATTTTCTGCTTTACATTTTAGTGGCAAATCACATTCACAGCCGGAAACAGATAAATTTCTTCCTCAGGGCTTTCTTCATCACCTGTGCCATTGTCTCAGTCTATGGGATATTGCAGATTCCCTCTGGAGAAAGAGTCAGCGCTCCCTTCGAAGGAGAAATCGGCGAACCCAATACTTTCGGCGGCTATCTGCTCTTCATTTTATGCTTGGCCATCGGCATACTTCTGCAAAAAGTTTACCAGAATTTAAGGTTAATCCTCGGCGGGCTTGGATTCTTGATTTTTGTTCCTTTCCTTTTTACTCTATCCCGGGCGTCCTATGTGGGAATTGTCTTCTCCTTTCTGACATTCATCATCTTCAGCAAGCGAAAGGTAGAACTGACCATAGCCTTGGCTGCAGTCATTCTGATTGTCATTCTCTTGAGGCCGGAAGCGGTCTTCTCTCGCATAAAGTACACATTCCAGCAAAGAGAGGCGAAATCAGAAAAAATTGGCAATGTCTATCTCGACCCATCCGCCTCGTCAAGGATAAGGAGCTGGAGGTTGAGTTTTAACACTTGGAAGCAGAACCCTATTCTGGGACGCGGGGTGACAGGATATTTCTTTATCGACGGAGAATACATGCGCACTCTCCCTGAGCTGGGGGTTGTCGGCCTTTTGGCCCTATTATGGCTCTTTTGGGAGATTTACAAAAACTCACTTCGCATTTATAAACAAATGAATGATGAATTGTATAAAGGACTCTGCCTCGGCTTTCTGGCAGGCTTTATCGGCCTAACCATCCACGCTCTGACTGCCAACACCTTCATTATCATCCGCATCATGGAGCCTTTCTGGTTCGTGGCCGGCATCATCATGATGCTGCCCATGCTGAAAGAAGAATTACCAGAACCAAGTGGACAAAAACAAAAGAAGGCTCCCTTGAGTGCGCTCAGCGGCTAAGCCACAAATATTTCTTCAATTTTGACATTTAAAATATTGCTATGCTATAGAATTGAAGAGGGACTGGGGTGCTCAGCGCAAAAAGTTTCTTCCGGCTAACCTTAAAGGGTGAAGCAAAATTATCTTCTGCAGTGAAAAACAAGGAGCAAAAACCCCCTCAATTTCATCCGCTAAGGCGATTTACTTATTGCCCTAGATGATTTATCTTATCGCTGAAAAAATTTTAATAATTCTTAATTGAAGACCATCTGCTCCAACAGAGATAAAATTGAGTGGCAATGGCCTCAAGCATGGGCAGAAAAGACAAGAAAGGCTGAGAGGCAAGAAACAAGACAGACGAGTTGATTTGAGCCAAAAAAGAAATCTATCCTCATCTTTAAAGGGCGGTAGCTTACTCAAATCATTCTCTATTTAAGACGGAGGTCAAGCCATGCTCCACGACCGCAGACCATTAGCGAATCCTTTAGTCGTCTTGAGAGAGGAGTTCGATGACTGGGCTGTTCTTTTTGACCCTGACTCTGGCAACGCCTTCGGCCTCAATCCTATCGGCGTCTTCATCTGGAAGCGCCTCGATGGCCGACGCACGATTCAAGGCATCTTGAAAGAGCTGCATGAAAACTGCCAGGGCGTTCCAGATCAGGCTGCCGAACATATTAAAGAATTCATCCAGAGCCTTGTCGATCAAGGCCTGGCAGGATACGAGATAGAAAAAGAGGATTAAGGCCAAGATGAAAGTGATGAATACGCCCAGGTCAGTGGAACTGGCCATCACCAACCGCTGTAATCTCCGTTGCAGGTACTGCAGCCATTTCACCAGTGCCGGCGATGTCAGCCAGGATCTCCCCTTGGAAGAATGGCTCCGCTTCTTCGAGGAGTTAGGCCGCTGTGCTGTTATGAAGGTGACTCTCGGAGGGGCAGAGCCCTTCTGCCGGGAAGACCTGAAAGACATCGTCCAGGGAATTGTCCGCAACCGGATGCGATTCAATATCCTGAGCAACGGGACTTTAATCACAGATGAGACAGCAGCCTTTATAGCCTCGAGCGGACGCTGTGATGGAGTGCAGGTCTCCATCGACGGTTCAATACCTATCATCCACGACTCCTTCAGGGGAAAAGGGAATTTCCAAAAGGCAATGGAAGGAATCAAGACTCTCCAGAAATACAGCGTTGCGGTGAATGTCCGGGTGACAATTCATAGAAAGAATGTCAGCGACCTGGAGGGCGTGGCCAGGCTCCTTCTGGAAGAAATCGGACTTCCAGGCTTTTCGACCAATGCCGCTTCTTATATGGGGCTCTGCCGGCGGAATGCCGAGCAAGTCCAGCTCACAGTCGAGGAACGTTCGCTGGCCATGGAGACTCTTCTCAGACTCAATCAAAAATATGACGGCCGGATCAGCGCCCAGGCAGGTCCTCTGGCTGAAGCGAAAAATTGGCTGGAGATGGAAACAGCCCGTCGAGAAGGAAGAGAGACTATCCTTGGATGCGGCTATCTTACCGGCTGCGGCGGATTTATGAATAAGCTGGCCGTTCGTGCTGACGGAGCCATGGTTCCCTGCACTCAGCTCAGCCATATCGAGCTGGGTTGTATCAACCGAGATGAGCTCCGAGAAGTCTGGCAGAACAACCCTGAACTCAAGCGTTTGAGAGAGAGAAGCAATACTTCCTTGAGCAGCTTCGAATTCTGCAAAGGCTGCGAGTACATCAACTATTGCACAGGCAGCTGCCCGGCGCTTGCCTACACGATTCTGGGTGAGGAAAACCATCCTTGCCCTGCAGACTGCCTCAAACGTTTCTTGGAAAAGGGCGGAAGGCTTCCGGACAAGAATCTATTGGATTCTTAGATTTTTAAATAACACAAAAGCGTTAAAAAAAACGTTATGGCCGGGATAAGATAAATGATAATGTGACGATTTTAGTTGTATTTGCATCAGGCGTTGAGGAAGGATAGATAATGACCGAGAAAATTGAAAAGAGAAAATATTCTTTAAACAAGATTTATTTTTACCTGACCAAAGGATGCAACCAGCGCTGCCGTCACTGCTGGATTGCTCCTCGCTACCAGAACGAAGCTCAAACCCATCCCTCGCTGGATGTCAGCCTTTTCTGCTCGATCATCGACCAGGCAAAGCCTTTGGGGCTGGCCGGGATCAAGCTAACAGGAGGAGAGCCTCTTCTTCATCCTGAAATCGAAAGGATTCTGGAGATTATCCAAAAGAAAGAGGTCTGCCTCACCTTGGAGACCAATGGAGTCTTGTGCACAGAAGAGATGGCCCAAAAAATCGCTAGATGCAAGCACACCTTTATCTCAGTAAGCCTGGACGGCGTGGATGCTGAAACCCATGAGTGGCTCAGAGGAGTAAAGGGCTGCTTCGAAGAGGCCTTGAACGGTATCCGGAATCTTGTCCAGGCAGGGCTTCGCCCCCAACTGATCATGACTCTCATGCGCCGCAACAAAGACCAGCTGGAGCGAATGGTACGGACGGCTGAGCGCTTGGCTGCAGGCTCAGTCAAGTTCAATATCCTCCAGCCCACAGCCAGAGGGGAGACGATGCACGATAGAGGAGAAACCTTAACCATAGAGGAGCTCTTGGAAATAGGACGCTGGGTGGAAACAAACCTTTCAGCCTCGACCAACTTGCCCATTCATTACGACCTGCCGGCTGCCTTTCGTTCTCTCGGAAAAATTTTTGGCCAGAATGGCGATGGATGCTCTGTCTGCGGCATCTTGGGCATTCTGGGCGTTCTGTCCGACGGCTCTTATGCCCTCTGCGGAATCGGGGAGACAGTGCCAGAGCTCGTTTTCGGACATGCAGCTAAAGACCGCCTGGAGGATGTCTGGAACAATACGCCAGTCCTTTGGGAAATCCGAGAGGGACTCCCTGACCGTCTGCAAGGAATCTGCGCTGATTGTTTCATGAAGAGCTTTTGCTTGGGCGACTGCCTTGCCCAGAATTTTTACTCGAGCAGGAATCTCTGGGCGCCGTTCTGGTTTTGCGAAGAGGCGCGGAAGCAAGGACTTTTTCCTAAATCTCGGATACCTCCGAAATCGCAATTGAATATGCAAAAAATGAAAAAACAAATAGGAGCTGCAGGCTAAAAGCCGATGATTAGGCGATGCGGCTCTGAAGGATTAAGAAAATGAAATACGAAAAACCGATATTAATCAACCTCTGTCAAGAAGTTGGCACAGGTCAAACATGCTCTAACGGAGCTCAGGTAGAGGCCGGGACCTGCAGGAACAGGGGATTCGGTGCAACTGTTGATTGTCGCACGGGCACATCTCCTGGAGGAGCCAGCGGCTGCCGAACTGGAGGCAATGCCCAAGCGAGTTGCACCACAGGCCCAACCCCGAGCACGACCTGCAGTAGAGGAAGCAATGTCACTGCTAATTGCACGGGAGGAAGCGGTGTAAGCGCGAGTTGCACTGTAGGCGGCTCTCCCACAAGCTGAGCATCATCCTCGAAGCAGAATGGCACTCACGCGAAATAAGCAGCTGGCAAAGTGCTCCCCGGTTGATGTCCTAATGAGACCTGGAAGCAGCCTTTCAAAAAATACAGGATTCGAACCCGAGGCGTTGACAGTCAAATGAAAGGCGCGAAGGACTTATCATGAAAATTCCGGTGACAATCGAGAAGGCTGGCCATGGATTGAGCTACAGCTTTTGCCTGGCTGATGGACATGGCTGGCGCTTTATATCCTGCAAGGGCTTGAAATGCTGGGTGAAAAAGTTTGCCAGGATATTGGAGCTTAGAGCTGATGAATCTAACAGCTATCCGAAACTCATTTTTATCAAAATGGAGCCAGGGAAAAAAGAATGGGAGGGGATTGAAGGCTGGCAAGATTTTTTTAAAGACAATAAATTACCCAGATACGGCTGGAAGGCTCAAAATTTCAGCGATTGCCGAATCTGGTCCCACGGCGATATTGAAGATATTATCTTGGAGGTCAATTGCGGAGACGAAAAGCTTGAATTTTTTGCCATGCGTCTTTCACTTTATCCTGTGTATCAGCGAGCTCAAGAAAAAGGAGGGCTTCCCTTCCACGCTGCTTTGATCGAGCTCGATGGAAATGGAATCCTGCTCGCGGCTCCGGCAGAGACAGGAAAATCGACCTGCTGCCGTCGCCTTCCCTCTTGCTGGCGAGTCTTGGGCGATGATGAGAGCCTGGTGGTGCGCAGTAGAGATCAAAAATATTTTGCCCACCCTTTCCCCACCTGGAAAGAGCACATATTGAGGCGTTCGCAGCGGACGTGGGATGTCCAACAGCATCTCCCCCTCTCCCTTATTTTCTTCCTGGAACATGGGGCGCCTGATAAAGCAGCTCGCATCGGCCAGGGCGAGGCTGCAGCCCATATCTACGATTCAGCCAGGCAGGTGCTTTATCGCATCTGGCATTTTTTAGGCCAGGAGGAAGCAAGGCTCCTTAAGAGAAAAGCCTTTGAAAACGCCGGCGACCTTGCCCGAGCAGTTCCGGCATTTATGCTAAGAGTGAGTCCGGATGGCCGCTTCTGGGAAGAAATTGAGCAGTCTCTGTTGTCTGTGTTGAAATTATGAATTTTTTGAATTGAGCAGTCGCCATGATGAAACCGAGGATGCCAATTCAATTCATATTAATGAGCTACAACGGTACCAGCATGAATCCCATTCTCAAGGCCGGAGACGGAATCTGGGTCATGCCCTATGACGGAAAAAATATCCGACGAGGAGATGTGATTGTCTTCACTCCTCCTGAAGGAGATTCAAAGATAATCCACCGCGTCGTCGCTTGCGAAAAGCAAGGGATCAAGACCAAAGGAGACAACAACAGCGATTTCGACCAGTTTCTCTTATCTCCCGACAAGATTCTCGGGCAGGTGGTCTATGCTAGAAGAGGAAGAGAGCTGCGGAAAATCTACGGCGGAACAACTGGCCGGATGATTGCAGGAGCGATCAGGATAGGGCAGAGCATCAAGGAAAGATTATTCTTCTTGCTGAGCCCGGCATATCGCTGGTTCATCCGCAGCGGTGTTTTCAGGGGCTGGGTATCTGGCTGGATGAAAACACGGGTTGTTTCTTTCAACCGTCTTGAAGGCACAGAGCTTCAGCTGATGATCGGGCGATATGTGATTGGCAGGTTGCTTCCAGGCAGAATTCGATGGAATATTCGCCGCCCTTTTCGAATATTCTTTGACGAGGCAACGCTCCCTAAAAGTCCATCTCCGCTGCCCGCTGCCGGTGATATCGAAAATCCTCGGCGTGAATTGACTGGAAAGAGCAACTCGAAAGTCCAAGAATTCTATCATTCTATATCAGAAGGACGAGCATCCCATGAATGAACGGCTCTCTGTGAATTCTTTCCGGGCTTTTTCCCAAAAGGAGTTGAGGAAGAGCATGTATCCTGGTCCGAACTTAATCGGCTTGCCAGAAAATGGCCAGTTTCACTTTTCAGAAGACCTCATGCCTTATATCCATTTCATCCTCAAGGATGAACCCTCCTTGCTGCCCAAGCTCACCAGAGAGCAGTGGCTTAAGTTATTTTCCATTCTCACCTCCCACAGAATCCTTCCCTTGGCCTACTGGAGAATCAATTCCTTGCCAATGGAGTTTGCCCTTCCCAAGCAAATCATTCACCGCATGAGAATGGCCTTCCTCAGAAACTCTGTTCGCTGCTTCCGCATAGAGAAGCAACTCCGAGAAATCATCGAAGCCCTCAAAGCTCAGGGAATAGGAGTCCTGATTCTCAGAGGGCCTGGCCTGGCCTGGTCAGTGTACCCCAATCCAGCGTTGAGGCCCTGTGATGACATTGACCTCTTGGTTCTTCCAGAACAAATGATTAAAGCCCGCTCTGTTCTGGAGAAACTCGGCTACAGAAGTCTGAACAAAAAATTTATTCTTTCCAGGGATTTTTACCGCGAAGAGAACTTCATCCACAAGAAAAATCCAGCCGATAACCTTCTGCTTGACCTCCATTGGGAAAACTGGGAGCTTCATCCTCTTTTCAGAAGAAACGGGCAGGGAATCGAGGAGCTCTTCCAGCGAGCCATCAGAATTGAATCATCCACCCTGACTTTTGAAACCCTGCATCCTGTGGATGCTCTCATCCAAGCCGCCATTCATTTAACCATGCTCCACAGGCAGAATATGCGGCTAGTCTGGATTTACGACATCGTCCTGCTCGCCAGACAACTTCAGAGGCCGGAGCAGTGGGAAGAATTAAAAGAAAGAAGCGTGACCTGGATGGCCCGTCTGGCAGTGGAGGATTCCTTGAAGATGGCTCAGTTCTGGTCGGGATTTCAGCTGCCGGATGGATTCGACGATTTTTCGAGCTGGCCGCAGCCCACAGCCGAAGAAGCCCTGGTCTGGTCCGATTCCATCAAGGGCCACTGGATGCGTGTTTTGCTGAAAAAATGCCTATCAAGCCCTTCAGGGCTTTTGAAAATGGCCCGTTCTCTTTTTCATCTCTTGTTTCCCCCTCCGGATATTATGCGCTATTGCTATCCTGCCTCACCCCGCTGGCTTCTTCCCATTTCCTATGTCAAGCGTTGGACCAAATGGCTCGTCCAGCTTCTCTTAGAGCGGCGAAGCTTCTGAGAGTAAAAATAAATCATGATAAAAAAATGGCTCTCTTATCTGAAGAGCGGACTTTCACGGAAAATGCCGTATGACCGTATCTCAGGTCCCAAGAGCTATCCTGACATCAAGACCAACCTCAAGAACCTGCGTCCCTTTATCGCCCGGCACTGGCGCAAGGGCCTTCTCGGAGCCGGACTCATCATCTTCGTCTCTCTGCTCGCCTTTCCTCAGCCGCTCATCACCCGATTTCTGATCGACAAGGTCATCCTCGGCCATAACCTCCGGCTTTTGGCCGGAACCATCCTGCTCATTGTCGGAATTTCACTGGTCAACAAATTGATGGCAGTCTGGCAGGAGTTCTATTTTATCCGCTTCGAGCAGGAGGCTACCCTCGACATTCAAAACAATCTCCTGCAACGCGCCCTACACTTTCCAAAATCATTCTTCGACGCCAACCAGACAGGCTACCTGATGTCACGCCTCTCAGCGGACGTTCAAGGAGTTCAATGGTTCTTTTCCAGCTCTGTGATTTATTTTCTCAGCAATCTTATTCGCTTCATAGGAGGAGCTCTGCTGCTCTTTTATCTGGAATGGAGGATAGCCGTTGGAGTCCTGGTCACTCTTCCGCTGATCATCGTCTCTGCCCGCTTCTTTTCCAGAAAAATTCATGCCCTAAGCCATCAGAACATGGAACAGCAGGCCAATGTCTGGAGCGATTTTCAGGAGTCTTTGTCCTCGATCCCTCTCATCAAAGCCTTCAGCACTGAGGCCCGCACTGTCAAGCGTCTGATGGCCGGCCTGAAAAAAAACTTCAATCTCTCGCTGGAGCAGTCCACGGTGAATTCAGTGGCCAATCTCGCCATCAACTCCGCACCCGGCCTTGCCCGTCTCATCGTGCTCGCCTTAGGCGCTTATCTGGTGATCAAAAACCATTGGACACTTGGTTCGCTATTTGCTTTTCAAGCCTATCTGGGGTATGTCTTCGGACCTGCCCAGTCTCTGGCAACAGCCAACCTCCAGATGCAAAACGCAAGGGCAGCCCTGGAAAGAATTTCAGCTCTCTATGCCATCCTTCCCGAAGAGAATACAGGAGCCGGCCTGAAAATCGAACATTTGAAAGGAGATATTGAGTTCAAGAATGTCTCCTTCTCCTACAACGGCCGCGACCCTGTGCTCAAGAATGTCTCGTTCCGCGTCCAGCCCGGAGAGCGGGTGGCGATTGTCGGGCCGAGCGGCGTAGGCAAGACGACCTTAATCAGCCTTATCCTCCGTTTCTACAACCCGGTTTCAGGCGAGATTTGCTTCGACGGCCAGCCTGCCTCAGGCTACGAGGTCAGCTCTCTGCGCCGCCGGATTGGCTATGTCTCGCAGAGCACACTCCTTCTCGCCGGCAGCATAATGGATAATCTTCGTTACGGCAATCCGGGGGCGGGCGAAGATGAAGTCATTCGGGCAGCAAAGGTGGCTGGCATTCATCAATTCATCCGCAGCCTTAAGGCAGGCTACGAGACCGAGATTGGCGAAAAGGGCATCAACCTCTCCGAAGGGCAGAAGCAGCGGCTGGCCATTGCCCGGGCCTTGGTCAAGAATCCCGACATTTTGATCTTGGATGAACCAACCTCTGCTCTGGATAGCGAGACAGAGAAGTCAATCTTTCAATCGCTTCCCTCCCTCATCCGCAAGAAGACAATTTTTGTGGCGGCTCATCGGCTTTCAACCATCAAGGACTCAGACCGCATTCTCCTTCTTGACGAGAGCCGTCTTGTGGCGATTGGCACGCACAAGTCGCTTCTGAAGTCTAACGATTATTACCGCTCGGTTGTCTCTTACCAGCGAAACCTTGATCAAAGGAAGCCCATGCCCTCCTAGAATCAAGATAAATGTTCCACTCTCTTGGTCGATATTTGAATAGATTAAAGCGTTCTTCAACTTAAAAAGAGGAAGATAAATCAAACGGTGGCAGGCAATCCTTCCTTTTCTTTTTCGGCAGGCTGATACTTTAAAGTCGGCGCAGGAATCGAGCCGAAAAAAGAAAAGGTTTGAATGCCTGCCATTTTTTTTTGCCTAAAGATCACACGAAAACTTCCGCAAATCCGTGGTATGAAGTGGATCAGGCTGGGTGTCTCGAAGACACGCCGCTTTTGCCCCAGCGAGTCAA